>JAESSQ010000040.1 GCA_016764035.1 Gammaproteobacteria bacterium | reverse complement strand
TTTATTATTCTGGCAGAGCGTAAGCAGGCGATAAAGCCCGTCTTTATCGGTGCGATTACTAGCTTATTACTAGCCATGATACTTTTTTTGAGTAGTCAGTCTTTATGGCTAACAGTAACCGCACTGGTGGTATTTTTCATCGGCTTTAATTTATTAGAGGCCTCTTTGCCTTCGTTGGTGTCGAAAACGGCGCCTGCCACACAAAAAGGTACTGCCATGGGCATGTACTCTAGCAGCCAATTTTTCGGCGCATTTGCAGGTGGCACCATAGGTGGTTATGCGCATCAGAACTGGGGTGCGTCGGGTGTTTACCTCACCATGATAACCGTGTTATTTATCTGGTTGTTGCTTGCGCTCACCATGAAAAAGCCCAGTTATTTAAGTACCTATCTTTTGAATGTGTCGGGTGTCAGCGCAGAACAGTTACTAGCTATAGACGGTGTTGTCGAAGTGACCTTGATTGATGATGAAAGTGACGATTCACTGGTCGCTTACTTGAAAGTGAAAAAACATATCCTTGACGAAGAAAAATTGCTATCGTTAGCAAGCTCGAACTGAGCACTTCACTCACGTGGATAAAGCGCGAATAAAGCGAAACTTAAAAACTAATACGACGATCAACATAAGGTAAGAAAACAATGGCACAACGTGGCGTAAACAAAGTAATTTTACTCGGCAACCTGGGTAAAGACCCCGAAGTTAAATACATGCCGAATGGCAATGCAGTGGCAAATATAACACTGGCAACATCAGAAACATGGAATGATAAAAGCAGTGGTGAGAAAAAAGAAAAAACAGAATGGCACCGTATCGTATTCTTCGGAAAGTTGGCAGAGATAGTTGGTCAATACCTGAAGAAAGGCTCAAAAGTATATATCGAAGGTAAATTGCAAACCCGTAAATGGACAGGGCAGGACGGGCAAGATCGTTATACCACAGAAGTTGTCGTAGATATCGGCGGCACCATGCAGATGCTGGATAGCCGAGGTGGTGAGGGTGGTTTCGCGCCTGCACAATCAGCGCAACAATCGGCACCTGCAGAACCTGCAGCCGCCAGACAGCCAGCACCCGCTATGGTTGACGATGGTTTCGACGATGATATTCCGTTCTAATTTTTAGCTTAGGTGGTTTCTGAAAGGCATGAATTAAGCCTCTGATAGTAGAGGCTTTTTTTATAGTGAAGGTTTACATTAAGTTGTTATTTTTTTGTGAATAATTTAATCAGCTTGAAGCTTAAAATACGAACCATGGTGAACCAAAGCGAGGTTTAAAATGAGTAGTCAAACGGGTAGAAATGATCCATGCCCATGTGGTAGCGGCAAGAAATATAAAAAATGCTGCATGTCAGAAAGTGAGTCAGATTCACCGGTAACATGGACAGATGGAGACAACGTGCGAGTTTTGGTTTCAGGAGATAAACCAACGCAAGATGAAATGGATGCCATGACGAAGGAATATCAAAAACAAATTAAAAGTTCACCCTTTTGGGTTGAGTTAGTAAAACAGTACGGTGAAGAAAAAGCGGAAGAAATCTTGAGTGAGTTTAAAGCGGAAATCAAATAACACGAATTTTTAATATAGTCGTACGCAATATACACGTAAATGTAGAAACAATAATGGCGGGTGAAGATTAATGAAAGAACAACAAAATCAGCAAAGTGATGTGGCAATGAACATTGCTATTGATGCAGGTGTGCTAACACGTTGTAAACAGCATGAAGAAGTCGTATTAAATGCGGGTAGAGATACGCAAGAGGCATTTTTGCTTGGCAATGAGCGGTTTTCTAAAGGCGAGCTGGGCAATGTCTTTACCTTTAGAAGAGAAATGACAGATGCTATCAAAGATATAGTGGCAGCGCATCAAGCGGATACATGCCCTAACTGTGCTAAACAGTAAGGGTGGTAAAAAAAGATATTCAAATTGTATGTGAAGCCTTAAGTCATGCTTTGTTTCAAGCAAGTTGGTTAACCTAAGTCAATAACAATCATTTTTGAGAAAACGAATATGAAAAAAATACTTATAGTAAGCATTATCTTTTTAATCAGTTGTGCGAGCTCAGATGTTAAACAGTTATCTGACGATACCTACGTGTTATCTCGAGAAGATCATGGCGATTTTTTTTCAGGTTCTGACTCATTAAGCAAGGCGGTAATAAGTGACGCAAATGCCTTTGCAGAGAAACAGGGAAAAGTTGCTGTTGAAGTTTCTTCTCACGCTACAGCTAAAGGTGAGGGCACCTCAAAATGGGCATCGTTTGAATACAAATTTCTCGTGGTAGATGAAAATGATCCATTAGCGAAAAAGGCAGTGTTAGGTGAGAATAAAAACGACACGATAGAACAGCCCAAAGATTCTTATACTGAATTATTACAGTTAGATGATTTACGTAAAAAAGGAATCCTTACGGAAGATGAGTTTCAGACCGAAAAAGCTAAAATTCTTAGTAGAGACTAGTGTGCTAATTTAAGGTATTTGTAATTTTAACTTCTATAATATCTTATCAATTAATCACCTTTATTGTTTACTAAGGACTACTTATGTGTGGAATTGTCGGCGCGGTTGCTGAACGTAACGTAACACCAATATTATTAGAAGGCCTGAGGCGTTTAGAGTACCGTGGATATGATTCTGCCGGTATCGCCGTGCTGGATAAGGACGACTGCATCAGCCGTGTGCGTCGCGTCGGCAAGGTTAAGGAACTATCCACAGCACTTGCAGAAACCGAAGTAAAAGGTGTGCTAGGCGTGGCTCATACACGTTGGGCTACGCATGGTGAGCCAAGTGAGAAAAACGCACACCCACATGTTTGTAATCAATCTGTTGTTATCGTGCATAACGGTATTATTGAAAATCATAGTGCTCTACGTGAACAACAGAAAAAAGATGGTTTTGACTTCACCTCGCAGACCGACACTGAAGTGGCTGCGCATCAGATTGAGCATTATTTAAAACAAGAGAGTGACCTGCTCGTTGCAGTAACCAAGGCTGTTGCTGACTTCGAAGGTGCCTATGCATTAGGCGTGATTTCTAGCAGTGAAAAAAACCGATTGGTTGCTTCACGTCGTGGTAGCCCTCTGGTAATTGGTGTCGGTATAGGCGAATATTTTATCGCTTCAGATGCAGCGGCATTATTGCCGGTTACCCGTCGTTTTATCTATTTGGAAGAAGGTGATATCGCCGATATACGAACCGATGCGCTGACAATTTACAATGACAAAGGCGAGGTTGTTGAACGTGAAATAAAAGAATCAGCGCTCAGTGCCGACGCCACCGCAAAAGGTGAGTTTCGTCATTACATGGCGAAAGAAATGCATGAGCAGCCAACAGCTTTAATCGATATTCTTGAAGGCCGTTTGGTTGACGGTAAATTAGTGGATACAGCTTTTGGAATCGGTGCAGATGAAATTTTTGACAAGGTGAAATCGGTTCAGATCATTGCCTGCGGTACCAGTTATCATGCTGGACTTGTAGCGGGTTATTGGCTAGAAGCTATTGCCGGTATACCATGCCGAGTCGAGGTTGCCAGTGAATATCGTTACCGAAAAACGCTATTGATGGACGACACCCTGGTGGTGACTATTTCACAGTCAGGTGAAACGGCAGATACCCTGGCAGCATTGCGAGCTATTAAGGAAACAACTGATCTTACGCTATCGATCTGTAACGTTCCGGAAAGCTCGCTGGTGCGCGAGAGCGAACTGAAACTGATGACACGCGCCGGCCCAGAAATCGGCGTGGCGTCAACCAAAGCATTTACCACGCAGCTAATCGGGTTATTGATGTTGGTTGTCGCTTTGGGCAAACGCCGTGGTTTGTCGGAAACGGCGTCCAAAGCGCTGTTTCAACAGGCGCAGGCTTTACCGGGTCTGATTGAGCGTGTTCTGCAAAATAAATCAGAAATTGATGCTTGGGCTGAAGCATTTGCCGATTTGGAAAATGCGATATTTATC
>JAESSQ010000039.1 GCA_016764035.1 Gammaproteobacteria bacterium | reverse complement strand
TAGACCCTTTACTCGCCGCTAAAATAATAGCTCAATCGACAGAGCAAGTCTGGTCTAAGGTACAGGATATAGTTCTGGATTATCTAGATAGGTGGCATAGGCCAGAAAAGATAGAACCGGATCGCTCTCTATCATTTATGATAGCTTCTGGAAGACCTGAGTTTGCAGAAAAAGTCTGGCCTCTTATAGCGAATGAAAATCGTCAAATAAGATTGCCCGCGCTTCGAATGTATAGCCCGTTTCATATTGGCTGCCTTGGTGCAGAATGGACAAAAGAGCTAGAAAAGTATTCCGAAGAAGTGCGGGACGATATTATTTCGCAAATAGCTCACTATGGTGGAATTGAAGAGCTGGAGCTGGTTACTGAATTGGCTATAGAAAACCCTTCTACTAAAATTAAAGTTAGCGTTCTTGAAGCAGCTTATTTTAGAGGTGCCCAAACCCATATTCAGCGTATTTTGGAAAATGCAGACGCTGATGTTTTGAAACGCTACTACCGCTTCTTGGATCCAGAGGAAATGGATGAACAAGCTAAAACTCAGGTAATAGCTATTGCACAAAAAGATCTCGATTCTACTACCAAAAACATTAGCCGTTTGCGCCTATGTCTAAAACTATGGGAATTAGGAGTTAAAAATATTGAAGACACACTTTTTGAATCTTTGGCAAACCTAGAAGATGAACAAGATCCAAATTGGAATCTCCATCAACTTATAGAGCAAGTCTTAAAGATAGATAAAACAAGAACAGCAAACACGCTGATTAACCGTTTTGTTCAAGGAAAAAATCTTGGATACCACTACGAGGAATTTACGCTTCACGCAGATAGAGAGCATAGAAAAAAGCTTACTGATTATATAATTGAAGGTAATGGGCATTTTAATGAAAGAGCTACAGCAGCCAAGGCTTTACAAACAAACGGAGCATTCTTACTTCTCAAGAAATTGTTGGAGCTAAGTGATGAGGCTGCTTCGTATCCGAGACGAGAGGTTCCTGAAGATCTTAGAAATAAAATAGACGATCTTGAAAGAACGCTCAAGAATATCCCTGAACCCTTTTTGGTTGAGGGGATTGTTGAAGTAAATGGATCGAAATGGAAAATAGCTTTTATGAAAGCTAAAAACCTTTGCCGTTCACTGTTAGGCGACAAGCAAATAAATAAGGGCACGATTTTAGAGCCTAACCATATATCAGAGCTAGCTGGGCTGTTTGCTTGGCCGGAAAACAGGCAAGGAGATCAACCTGATAGTCATAAGCTAGAATTACCAGATGAGTTATCAGATTCCTTCAGGGATATTCTGAAAAACTGGAGTGATATTCTTAGAAATAATGATAATGGGTTTGGTCACCGTCACGAATTAGTAGAAATATCTATGGTTCTAGGGCGAATTGGAAATGAAGAAGATGTTAATTTAATTAACGATATTTTGCAGTATGACTTGGACTATAGAAACAATCTGCTTCAAGAGTGGGAAAGGAGTGGGGGGCGAGGTCAACGCCCTAACGGTCTATCCATGAGCTATACAAACTTATATCGCCGTGCTTTTGAGGCCATGCCCCATAGAAAAGTAGTTGAAGCGGTTACTCCCCACCTTGATAATCCTGAATTTTGTGAGGAAGCTGCCTATATTATTAGGCATGCTTGGTTTGTAGAGAATGGTTTACTAAGCCGGGATACAAATTGGTCGTCTCATCCTGATTATTCAAAAGTTTCAGAAAATATGCGAAGACTGGAAAATCAAGAAAGACCAAATCCGCATCCATATGTAGAAGGTGTTTTAAATCGTATAGAAGAACTTTTGCCTCAGCAAGAAGACCCAAAAGTCAGAGGTATGATTTTTAGTTTAGCTAATGCTATTGGAGATACAGAATACGGTAACAGAGTAAACATTCTTGAAACGGTGATAGGCCTTGAGGGCTTAGGTAAGTACGCTTGCCTTATGAAGCTTATTCAAAAAGGAGAAAAAATTAGTGCAGTTATAATAAAACCCTGTTGTGAAACAATCCGAAAGGAATGGGACGAGCAGCACTGGAAACAAACAAACGAATGGTACAGGGTAGCACAATGGCTTGAGCTTCTTGCCCTCTCTGACGATCCTATGCAGGTCATGGACTTGCTTAAAGATTTGCCAACACACATGCAGCAAGAGCGTACTTTTGACAGGATATTAAACGGATTACGTTACAGCTCATCTGAGGATGTAGAAAAAACATTACTAGCCCTTGCTGAAGCTTTCCCAGAGTTAGAAAAAAATGGCGATTGGCTCAAAGCGATGCATGACCAATTGACGGAAGCATCACATGAATATTTTTACGAAATCCTATGGGATCCAAACAAGGCAAAACATCATGCTAAACTTGGAAGATGGTCTCACGATACCTTTGTTAATATTATTGAAAAAATAATTAGAACTAATCCTGAAATTAGGCAGGACTTCATTGAAAAATTTGAAACACCTATGGCACGCCAGCTATTAAACGTTATGAATTCTCTTTTACAAAGATTTAAAGATGATGATGAAATTATTCATGCTTCATTACTTTTGTTAAATAACAGTGCAAATATGCTTTATGGGATAGAAGGTTATGTTACACACCGAGAGCCAATAGATGAAAGCAGCAACACCTTTAATATAGTCCCGTCTTCTGCCATTGAGCTTAGGAAGAGGCTTCTAGAAATGCGGGCAAGTGACTTAAATAGAAGTATAGCTGCTAAAGATGTTTTAGCCGCCATAGACGAGCCCAGAGATGAACATGGGAGACCAGAAAACGAACCTCGCCATCCAGATCTTGAGAGTGGTATACCTTGGCCTTTATCAATACAAAGTTAGTTAAACTATTATAATAACTCTAATATCCGCTTTTGGCCGATAGGCGACTGTATCGTCTGATTTGGATTGAAATATAAATCGATCAAGGGAGTTTTTACATGCAAGTTTCTGTAACCAATTTGGATGCTGTTCCGCACCCGTACTTGCAATGCCAAAACTGCAATACTGCTATGAAATTAGGATTAGAGTTTTATAGCGGTGAAAGCCTGTTCCCACCAGAACAATCTGGCTGGAAGGCAAAGGAACAATATTGGGGGCATATTCTTCTATGCTTCTGTCTTGATTGTGATGCAGGACTTTATGCTTTGGAAATATCCGTCTTATCCCACCCTATCAAGGGCAAGGTGTTTGCCAATGATGATAACTACAGTGAGCAATTAGTTGAAACGAAGTTAGTAGAGGCAGGTTCATGGGAGTGGCTCATTGATAGACATATCAATGTTCAATTTGAAAATGATGCAGGCCATGATTATGCAGGCCAGTCTATGCCAAGTATTGATGTACATACAATCGGCTTATTCATGGAAGGCGAGGATATATTTAAGACGCAAGAAAACGCGGAAAAAATGTTCCAGCTATTTTTGCCCTATATCAAACATGTTCAGGATACTAGATCAGCTCTTTAATAGATTGATCCACGCTAGGGAGAATAATCGCCTCATGGTGTGAGGTGTAGGTGAAATGCTGGACGTGGTTGTGACTTTATTTCTGTAAGGCGCATTTCAATTCGGCGGATAACGGCAAGCATCTTTAGGTATTCAAGCGGATGGGCTTCTAATTCTGCCAGTGCGTTATAGGCTTGT
>JAESSQ010000038.1 GCA_016764035.1 Gammaproteobacteria bacterium | reverse complement strand
TCTTACCATTTATAGACTCCAAAGCAACATCAGCATATGCTCAGTATAGTGTTAGAGTGAAAAATCGTGATGAAGTTCAAAGTAGTTTAAAAAATAATGGAATCCCAACTGCAGTTCATTACCCGATGCCATTACATCTACAAGAGTGCTTTGAATACTTAGGTTATAGCAAAGGTGACTTTCCCATAGCTGAATTAATTTCACAGGAGATCATGAGTTTACCAATGAACCCTTATGTCACTGATGAAGAGATAGAGTATATCGCCAAGGCTTTATAGTTGCTATCAAAATTAAAACCAAAGTCTGAGTTTAGTAAGAATGTACTTACCTTAATGACAGGTACTACTATTGCTCAAGCGATTCCTATTGCTATTAGTCCTATATTAACTAGGATATATACTCCGGAAGATTTTGGTATATTTGCTCTTTATATGAGCATTGTTAGTATAGTGTCTGTAATTGCAACTGGTAGATATGAAATGGCTATTATGTTACCAAAGAAAGAAGAAGATGCTATAAACATAGTTGTTTTGTCTAGTATAATATCGATTTTTATTAGCTTTATATCTTTTATTATTATTTTTTTATTTAATAATGAAATAACCAATATTTTGGCTACTCCTGAAATATCGATATGGTTATACTTTATACCTATTGCAGTTTTGTCTACAGGAATATATCAAAGTCTTAATTATTATATAAATAGGAAAAAGGAATATAAATTATTAGCAATAAATAGAGTCACTCAAAGTGGACTAACTTCATTATCAACTTTGGCTCTGGGGTTTGGAGGACTAGGTAGTGCAGGTTTGATTTTTGGAGGTATTGTTGGAAAAGTTGGGGCTACAAGTATTTTAGCTAGGCTAGTATTAAAAAATGATAGTAAGATATTACATAAGGTTAAGGTAATCAAGATGTATATATTAGCTAAGAGATACATAAAATTTCCAAAGTATGATATTTTAGCATCAGCATCAAATATCTCCGCTCAACAAGTGACACATATATTGTTCAATATACTGTTTAGTTCCACAACTGCAGGATATTATTATTTAACACAAAGAATAATTGGATTGCCAATTACTTTTATCGCATCAGCAATATCTGATGTATTTAGGGAACAAGCTTCAACTGACTATAATAAATATAAAAATGCAAAAAATATTTATACAAGAACATTTTTTAAATTAATGCTATTGAGTTTTTTTCCATCGATTTTTATATATATATTTGCGATAGATATCTTTACAATTATATTTGGAAAAGAATGGAGTATAGCTGGGGAATATGCACAAATATTAACCCCAATGTTATTTTTAAGGTTTATCTCAAGTCCATTAAGTTTTATGTTATATATTGGAGAAAAACAGCAGTTAAATTTATTCGGTAATCTTTTGTTCCTATTTTTAACACTTTTATGCTTTTATTTAGCGGATACTGCAATTGATACAGTGTATTTATTATCTTGTTCTTATTCGTTTATATATATTTTATATATATACTTCTCTGCAAAAATTGCTAAGGTTTTTTAATGATAAAAAAAAGAATAAAAAAGAATAAATTTCTTTATTTTAAATTAAGTTTAATTAAAAAAATAACTTTTCCTTTATGGCTAATTAATATTATTTTTCAGAAAGTATTTAGAAGGCATAGTGAACTTAACTTCAACATTAATTTTACATCATCATATGTATTAGGAAAAAATATAGAGTACTATAATGATATAAACACGCTCTCTAGTTTTGCAGTAAGTGGACATTGTTACTTTCAGTCAATAAATAATATAAAACTAGGTAGAAATATTTTATTTTCATCTGGAGTAAAACTAATTAGTGCTAATCATGACGTAGATAATCTATCTATATCTATAAAAGCTAGTCCTATTGTAATAGGTAATAATGTATGGATAGGTGCTAATGCAATTATATTACCAAAAGTAGTGATTGGGGATAATTGTATAATAGGGGCGGGTGCAGTAGTAACTAAAAGCTTTACGGATGACAACCTTACTATTGCTGGAAATCCTGCTAGAATAATTAATAGGAAATAACTATTGAAAAAAACTATATTATTTTTATCAGCAAATGATTTTAAAGAAAAATCAATACAAATTATTAGAAAAACTCCAGAAGCTTATGTCGAAAATGGCTGGGTAGTTGATTATATAGTTTCTAGAGATAATTCAAAAAGTGGAAATTATTTTTATGAGAAGGAAATAAATCCAAAAGGTGTAAATGTAATAAGGTTTTATACTCCTTTTTCTAGGCTTAAAGATAAAATAAGTAATCGTTTATTACAGACAATTGTCTCTAAGATATTAGGATATATAGTCATTCTGATATTGGTGAAGAAAACTTTAAAAGTTTTAAAAGAGAAAGATATATCTATAATTTATGGATATGAAATACATGGTGTTTTAGCCTCAAATATTATAAGATTAGTTACATTTGATAAAAAATATAAATTTGTAAATAGATTTATGGGTACATGGTTAACCAAGTATTATAACGAAAAAAATTATATGAAACTAGTATTAAACTTAGAGCAAATCTTTGCATTAAGGTCAAATTCGGATTTATGCATTATGACTGATGATGGTACATTAGGAAATAAAGCATTAAAAATATTTCGGTCAAAAAGTTTAACAAATTTTAGATTTTGGACAAATGGAGTTGATGAACAAAAAATACCAGATCTAGCAATACAAAAATATAAAAATATATTGAACTTAAGAGATGAAGAAATTTTTGTGAGTATCTCAAGGTTAGAAGGTTGGAAAAGGGTTGATAGAGCTATAAGAATAATGGGGAAAGTTCAAAATAAAAATATAAAATATTTTATAATTGGTGATGGTTATTTGAAAACTGACTTAATAAGCTTAGTTGAAGAACTTAATTTACAAAGGCAAGTGATATTTGTTGGAGCAATTCCTAACAATGATGTAAAAAAATATTTAGCTATTGCTGATTATTTTTTATCAATGTATGACTTGTCTAATGTCGGCAACCCACTTTTAGAAGCTATTAGAGCAAACAAAATTATATTCACATTAAATAATGGAGATACCTCTAGGTGGATACAGCATAAAGAAAATGGATTTATATATAATATTAATGATAGCTTGTATGAAAGTGTTGCAAAAGACATAGATAATATAATAAATAATAAAGAGTTACAAAATAGGATCCTAAAAAATATTAAGATTACAGAAGACAAAAAATTATGGACTTGGAGAGAGAGAATGAGTGTTGAGATTAACGAGGTGGGGAACTTAATTAATGTTAGATAAGCTAATAACTTTTTTTCTAGTTTCTGCGGTGCTTGGTGTTGCAGTTAGTTATGATAAATTATATTTATTCCATATTTCACTAGTAATTCTATTGGTATATCTATTTATTAATTATTCAAAAGAAGATTTAATCTTTAATAAAATAATGAAAACAACAAAATTTCAATATATGTTCTATTTATTTTTATTTTGGTACTTATTGAGTTATATTTGGATATATAATGATGCTTTTGA
>JAESSQ010000037.1 GCA_016764035.1 Gammaproteobacteria bacterium | reverse complement strand
GCCTTAATGATTACTTATCGCAGACCTGAGACAAGGCCTTGTCGAGCTCTGCATACTGAAACGCATAACCTGCGCCCAGTATTTTTTTCGGTATAACGCGCTGACCGGACAACAGTAACTCCTGCGCCATTTCACCAAGCATTAGTTTCAGCACAAAGGCTGGCATCGGCAAAAAGGCCGGGCGATTTAAAACACGCGCCAAGGTTGATGAAAAGTTTTTATTGGTCACTGGGTTTGGTGACGTACCGTTGACCGCACCGCTAATGTTTTTGTGTTTAATGATATGCAGCATGATACCGATTAGGTCATCGATATGAACCCAGGACATCCATTGCTCACCATCACCCATGGCGCCACCCAAACCGAATTTAAACGCAGGCAGCATCTTGGCCAATGCACCACCCTTTTTACCTAATACGATACCCGTTCGCAGGTAACAGGTTCTTATACCCAGCGCCTCTGCCTGCTGTGCCTCGTGTTCCCAGTCGAGACAAAGCTTGCTGGAGAAGCTGCTATCGCCAGACATGTTTTCGTCGACAATTGTGTCACTTTGATTGCCGTAATAACCAATAGCAGAACCACTGATCAAACACGCAGGTTTTTTCTCTGTGGTTTGCAAGTACTTGATTAATTTTTGGGTCGTTATCAGGCGGCTATCACGCAATTGTTTTTTGATGACGGACGTCCAGCGTTTATCGGTAACGCCCTGCCCGGCCAGATTGATAACGACATCAAAAACTGTGCTGTCATCTAGGGTAGAGAGTCGCTCGACAGTAGAAACCGAATGGTTAAAATGCAGAGCAGTTTTCTCAGGGTTACGAGTCAGTACCGTCACTTCATATCCCTGATCAAGCAATACAGGAACAAGTCGAGAGCCGATAAAACCCGAACCACCGGTTATCAATAAACGTTTTTTATGCATGTTCAATCTCTTAAAAAAGCCAACGATACATAGTCATAATTCATTGTCAGAAAACAAATAATCTGGCAACCTCATAAGTCAGTATACCGCCAGGTGGCAAGCATATATACTGCGACCCCGACGCGCCGTAAAAACCACCCGCGACATAAGATAAATTTAACCAACATCTCGTAACCAGGCTGTATCTAGCCTGCAATAGTTTGCTAAAATGCACCATGGCTAAAAAAAACCCGAACTTCGAAAAAGCACTAAATGATCTGGAAACCCTGGTCGATGACATGGAACAGGGCAACCTCAGCCTGGAAGAATCTCTCAAACGTTTTGAAAAAGGTATCGCTCTCAGCACCGAATGCCAACAAGCACTGCAAAACGCTGAGTTAAAAATAAAAGAGCTGGTCGAAAAAAATGGCAAACTACTCGAACAAGATATAGCGCTGGATGAGTAGAAACGATGCCTCACGATTTTCAATCCTCTCTGGACGATTACCAGAAACGCGTTAATACCGCTTTAAATAAATACCTGCCGGCTGAAGATCCGCCGCAACATGACCTCACCAAAGCCATTCGTTACGCTGTTATTGGCGGTGGTAAACGCATTCGGCCAGCGATGGTATATGCCGCCGGTGAAGCCATGGGGGTTTCTACCAATCTATTGCACATTCCTGCCTGCGCGGTTGAAATGATCCACGCCTATTCGTTAATTCATGATGACTTACCGGTAATGGACGACGATGACCTACGTCGCGGCCTACCGACGTGCCATAAAGCTTTTGACGAAGCCACCGCTATGTTGGCGGGTGATGCATTGCAAGCTTTAGCTTACGAAATATTGGCCAAGGATGATCACAAAGAACTAACACCTGATCATCGCATAGAAATGTTAGGTCTGTTAACCCAAGCCAGTGGTGCTTATGGTATGGCTGGTGGCCAGGCAATCGATTTAGCCTCCGTCGGAAAACAGCTTACACTTAAAGAACTAGAGCATATGCATCGCTTAAAAACAGGTGCTCTAATTCGAGCCAGCGTACTGCTTGGTGGCATGTGCAAACAGGACATCAGTAAGGAAGAAGTCGATATACTCAGTAATTACTCACTCTGTATCGGTCTATCATTTCAGATCCAGGACGATATTCTGGATGTTATCAGCGACACAGAAACCCTGGGCAAACCACAGGGTTCCGACGAGGCGCAGAAAAAACCGACCTTTCCTGCCATCATAGGGTTAGAAGAATCGAAACAGCTGGCGCTACAACAACACGAACTGGCGTTACAACACCTTGCGCCGCTGGGTAAAAAAGCCGATAGTTTACGTAAATTATCGGCTTACATTGTAGAACGGCAGTATTAAATTATCTCTTTGCACGCTATCGAAACCATACAGAAACAATAAACCCATGCCACCTATCAATACAAACTGGCCACTGTTAGCGTCCATCGAATCACCACAAGATGTTCGTAAACTCAATCAACAGCAACTCAAAGAGTTAGCACACCAGCTGCGTGATTTTTTACTCGACACTGTCTCCACCACCGGCGGGCATCTATCAGCCGGCCTGGGCACCATCGAACTCACCATTGCATTGCATCACGTATTCAATACGCCGTATGACCGTATAACATGGGACGTTGGCCACCAAACATATCCGCATAAGATTCTTACCGGTCGTCGTGAAAAAATGTCGACGCTACGGCAAAAAGGCGGCATTGCTGGTTTCCCCAAACGCAGCGAAAGTGAATACGATACCTTTGGTGCTGGGCACTCCAGTACATCTATCGCATCTGCGCTAGGTATGAGCATTGCCGCCAAACAAAAAAATGAAAACCGACATTGTGTTGCCGTCATTGGCGATGGTGCCATGACTGCCGGCATGGCATTCGAAGCACTTAATCATGCGGGTGACTGCGACGCTAATCTACTGGTTATTCTCAATGACAACGACATGTCCATTTCACCCAATGTCGGTGCGCTATCGAATCATCTCACCCGACTGTTAAGCGGTGATTTATTTTCGACCTTGCGCGAAGGCGGTAAAAAAGTTTTAGAGAATATTCCACCTGCACTGGAATTAGCACGACGTACAGAAGAACATGTAAAAGGCATGGTCACACCAGGCACTTTATTCGAAGAGCTGGGTTTTCATTATTTTGGACCGGTCGATGGCCATGATCTGGACACATTAGTCCCTGTTTTACAGAACATAAACCAGCAAACAGGTCCTCGACTGCTGCATATTAAAACGGTGAAAGGCAAAGGTTACTCCCGAGCAGAAGATGCACCCATTAAATATCATGGCGTAAGCGCATTCGATTTAAACACCGGTAAATCTCACGTTAGTGCCAGCGCTACCAAACCACCGCCAAGTTACACCGAGATTTTTGGTCAGTGGTTATGTGATATGGCCGAGCAGGACGAACGTCTTATCGCTATTACCCCGGCCATGCGCGAAGGCTCTGGCCTGGTTGAGTTTTCTAAACGTTTTCCGAAACGTTATTTCGACGTTGGCATCGCCGAACAACACGCCGTAACACTCGCCGCTGGCATGGCATGTGAAGACATGAAACCTGTGGTCGCAATCTATTCTACTTTTTTACAGCGCGGTTATGACCAGCTAATCCATGATGTCGCCATCCAAAACCTGCCTGTGGTTTTTGCCATCGACCGTGCAGGTATCGTCGGCGCAGACGGCCCAACACACACCGGCGCCTATGACATAACTTTCTTACGCTGCATCCCAAACATGGTGGTCATGACACCCGCCGACGAAGCCGAATGCCGCGGCTTATTAACCACCGCATTTTTACACGATGGCCCCAGCGCCGTGCGCTACCCACGTGGCAGTGCAACAGGATTAACCCTGTCCGATAAACTCGAAGCCCTACCGTTTGGCCAGGCGGTACAGAAAAGACAGGGCAAAAAAGTCGCTCTATTAGTGTTTGGCAGCCTGTTAACAACCGCAATGGAGGTTGCAGAAGAGATAGACGCCAGTGTATACAGCATGCGTTTTGTCAAACCGCTGGACACCAAAACCATACAGCAGGCCATCGCACAACATGATTTACTGGTCACCATCGAAGACAATGCCATCGCTGGTGGTGCGGGCAGCAGCGTTTCTGAGCATATCAATGCGCAACACCTCAATACCAATCTGTTACAGATAGGCTTTCCTGATGAATTTATCAATCATGGTCAGCCCGATGAGTTACACAGCGACTGGGCGTTGGATAAACCCGGCATGTTAAAAACTATTCGCGCACGGATTAAGGAATTGCTTATATAGCCAAAAAAGGCTAAAATCCCTAGTGTTTTACTCAGGTATTATTTAGGTGTTTTTTGTATGACCGCTCGTTACCAGCTGAAAGTCGTAACCGAATTTGCATCAGCGCACACACTACGAAACTATCCAGGCGCTTGTAGCCGGATGCACGGTCACAACTGGAAAGTTGAACTGGAAGCGGTTGCCAACCAGCTCGATGATGTCGGCATGGCGGTTGATTTCAAAGTCATGAAAAATGCCGCTAATGAAGTCGGTGATGAACTTGACCACCGTTATCTAAATGATCTTGAACCATTTAAAGAAGTAAACCCAACCGCTGAAAATATTGCGGCTTATATGTACAAACAAATTTCTAATCGTATTAACAGTGACACCATTAAAGTAACAGCACTGACGATATGGGAAACCGAACGCGCTTGCGTGCGCTACAGTGAAGAGAATGATTAATGTCTGAGGTCCTTGATAAAGAAGTGCAAACACAAGAAAATAAAAATACCAGTTCCCTGCCTGATGTACAGAACTTGCAGGACACCCGTGCCATCGCCATCAACAAGGTAGGCATAAAAGATATACGCCACCCTGTGCAGGTTAAAGATCGTACCGGAAAGATTCAACATACTATCGCCAATTTCAATATGTACGTTGACCTGCCTCACGAATTCAAAGGCACGCACATGTCTCGTTTTGTTGAAATACTCAACAACCACGAATGGGAAATAACGGTCGATTCATTCAAAATCATGTTGACTGAAATGACCAAACTGTTAGACGCAGAATGTGGTCATATCGAAATGACATTTCATTTCTTTATCAACAAAACCGCCCCAGCTTCGGGCGTAAAAAGTCTATTAGATTACGAAGTAACGTTTATCGGTGAACGCAAAAACAGTAAAAATATAATCAACATTAAAGTGGTTGTGCCGGTTACCAGCTTATGCCCATGCTCGAAGAAAATATCGGAGCGTGGCGCACACAATCAACGTTCACACGTGACGGTCAATGTTGAAACGGAAGACTTTATCCGGGTAGAAGAAATAATTGAAATGGTCGAAGCACAGGCGTCCTGTGAATTATACGGCCTGTTAAAACGCCCCGATGAAAAAGTGGTTACCGAGCGTGCCTACGATAATCCAAAATTTGTCGAAGACATGGTACGTGACATCGCGCATCAGTTAAACATCGATGAGCGCATCCTCAGTTACACGGTGGAATCTGAAAACTTTGAGTCAATCCATAACCATTCGGCTTATGCGCTGATTGAAAAGAAACGCAAGTAGCTAAGAGTTTATTCTGATTACAAGCTTTCTGACCAGGGCTTTAAGTTATCAGAATAAAACATAGAAAAAACAAAGCACCCGTTCGAGGTGCTTTGTTTTTTTAATACTACTTTCTAGAGAGCTTTGCACGATGTATATTTTTTATCAGTGCAAGGCAAGAATTGTCGAAAAAGCGCAGTTTACACAGAGTAAATGAGCATTTTGAGACCATTTTTAACGCAGCAATGACAAAAAAGATGCTTCGTG
>JAESSQ010000036.1 GCA_016764035.1 Gammaproteobacteria bacterium | reverse complement strand
TCATTTCGACCATAGGGAGAAATCTTAAACTACCAGTGTACAAAATTTCTCCTTATGGCCGAAATGATAGTTTTCGGATGAATTTACACGTTAGCTGATTTTAGTACCAAGAATAATTCCATGTTGTTGTAATTCTTCGAGTGCCGCTAGTCCGCCGCGTTGCACGACTTCTGGATTAGGGTGTTTCATCTCTTCGATTATATGTTTAATCGCATCATTGCCAGTATACGATTCATTCTCCTGTAGCAGGCTTATCAGGCGCGCAGTGACCGGGTTGATTTCAAGAAAACGTACCTGATCAGACCGGTTCCGATAAACCACTAGATAGGTAAGTTGTTCAGGTGCTATGTCTGGTAAGTTATCTGGGCCCATTGTGTGTACAGGGAACTGGTAAACCAGAGGCCAGGCAACGGGTGAAAATACAGGGTGTTGCGAAAGTAAATCACCATTGGCATCGATATTATTCATATCGATGGTTTCATCAGAAACATGCAGAGCAAGTTCTACCCATTCGTAATGGGCTAGTTCAATCAGACCGGCAGGGTCTTCATCCTGTACTTGCCTTTCATTCGTCAGATATTCGATAAATTCCTGTGATATTTCCAGAAAATAAGGAGACTTGCTTTGATGATTGGCAAAAAAGTCACGCACCATTTTGTGCCAGTTTTCATCACTGTATATTTCACGGATGACGGGGAAACCACTGGCGATAAAACCTTCGATATTGTTGTAGAACAGGTCACGGTAGATAGCCATACGGCGATCTTCGATATCATTGGGTTTTGCGTTTTTATCTGGGTCGCGAATGTGTGCAGTAAATTCGTATTGATGCTTTTTGAATGCGGGTAAGTCCATAATTTTATCAGCGGTTAGCCAACTTTTTTGGCGTGATATGTTGCCATTGTTTTTGAATACTGACGATTTGTTCTACTTCGCCTAGTAGTTCTGGAATAGCTGGGATATTAAAGTCTCTTTCTAACAGTGTGGGGAATAAACCAAAATGTTCATATGCTTTGTGCAATATATCCCAGACTGGATCAATGACATCAGCACCATGCGTATCGACGATTAGATCTTTATCTTCATTATAATGCCCTGCTATATGTGCGTAACGAATACGTGCAGCAGGCAGTTTTTTTAAATATTCAATAGGGTCGTACTGGTGATTAACCGAATTCACATAAATGTTATTTACGTCGAGTAATAAACCACAGTCGGCTTCGTCGAGAACAGCATTAATAAACTCGATTTCTTCCATTTCTTTGCCAGGTGCTGGCGTATAGTACGATGCATTTTCCATGGATATTTCCTGCTGTAAAATATCCTGTACCCGACGAATCCGTTCTGCAACATAATGTACAGCCTCTTCGCTAAACGGTATAGGTAATAGATCGTACAGGTGGCCATCATCTGAACAGTAAGTTAAATGTTCGGAGTAATGTTTAATATCATGTGTTTTAAGAAACTTGCCAACATCTTTTACAAAGTTTTCATCCAGAGGTGCAGGGCTGCCAATCGAGAGTGATAATCCGTGGCTGACAAAATCATATTTTTCTGTGAACTGCCTGAATTTTTTACCGAAGGTGCCACCGACATTAATCCAGTTTTCGGGTGCAACTTCCATAAAATCTACGGCTGATAAATCGCTGGTTAGCATCTCATCCAGTTTTTCACGGCGCAGTCCGAGACCTGCGCCGGTAACTGGATAGTGTTGAGTAGTCATTTTTATCCTTTTATTACAGGTTTTTAGTTACATGAATTATTGCATGCGTTAAATTTTTTGCTGATGAAGTAATCAACGCTGGCTTTGCCTGGGCCAATAAAAAAGAGTACCAGTAGCATAATGACGTAAGTGGCGGCAAATTCAATACCGTTATTTAATATAACCAGACTACCGTTTTCGGTTATCCATTCGTAATTAGCATTGGCCTGTAATATTTCTTTTGCTCGGTCGAGGCGTTCGATAGCACCGGCGGTTCTGTCAGAGGCAAAAAATCCAGAACCTTCAGCAATAGCCAACCAGCCATTTTGTAAATGCACGGTTACGGCGGCGACAACCATGGTTGCCATAAGTGGAATAGATATCCAACGTACAGCAATGCCGAAGAATAATAAGATTGCACCACCAGCTTCTGTAAGTGAAGCGGCCCATGCTAGAAACTCAGGGAAAGGTAAACCAAGGCCCCAATCAGAATTGCCAAACCATTCGGTTATGCTGTCTATATCGGCAAGTTTTTTAGTGCCGGCCATCCAGAAAATAGGTACTAAATATAAACGTAATGCTAGCGGACCGAGAAAATCTACAGCACGTGTTGCATTAAGTAGTGATTGGGCTTTGCATGCCAGAGAGCATAGTTTTTCCATAGTGAACCTCGGTTTAGTACCACGTATTGTGGCATCAATAGTATATACTTCAACGCCTTAATGGACAGGCGATATTTACTAATAGTTCAATGATGGATGTGATTATAATTCAAGAAAGCGCTTTTTAATTTCGTACTACCTTAGGTATGTTTTTCTTGGTTTCTACTAAGCATGTGCTATTTGCAGCGCAAATATCTGGATAAATGTCTGCAAGTACGACAGAGATGCCATTACCCTGAACGACACGGGCATGATGACGGGTTAATTCACGTGGTGAACGAACCCCACATGAGTGCGCAATAAGACCAACTTCATACGCTATATGTTTTATGTAACTGGTTACTCGTGATGATTTTTGTTCGGCGACTAAACCACCCTGTAACTTTTTATTGTGTGTTGTAATTCCGGTAGGGCAGGTGTTTTCATGACATTGCAATGCCTGAATGCAGCCAAGCGAAAACATAAAACCTCGGGCTGACGTTATAAAGTCTGCGCCCACACACAGCGCCCAGGCAACTTCTGCTGGGTTAATTAATTTACCCGATGCTATTACTTTTACTCTATCGCGAAGCCCTGCTTTACAAATCGAATCAATAACCATGGGTAAGCTTTCGTGAATTGGCATACCAACATAGTCCATCAAACTCATTGGCGCAGCGCCGGTGCCTCCGTCTGCACTGTCCACAGTAATGAAGTCGGGCGCGTATTCTTTTCCACGTTTGTTGACGGCTTCCAGAAATTCACATAACCAGGTTTTATCACCAAAAACGGCTTTAAATCCGACCGGTTTACTGGTGACTTTTCGGATATGGTGAATCATATCAATCAAGTCGTCATTGGTTTCTAGTTCGATGTGGCGGTTGGGGCTTATCGAATCTGTATGTATCGGAATACCTCGAATCTTCGAGATTTCTTCATCAACTTTAGCAGCAGGTAATATACCGCCTTTACCGGGTTTTGCCCCTTGAGACATTTTTATTTCAAACATGCGTACACTTTCATGCGCTGAGAGGGCACGAAGTTTTTCATCAGACAAGTTACCTTCACTATCGCGGACACCATACTTAGCCGTGCCAATCTGGAAAACGATATCGGCTCCACTTTCCAGGTGGTAGGGAGATAAGCCACCTTCACCGGTATTCATCCATGCATTAGCCTTTAACGCACCATAGGATAATGCTTGTACTGCAGGTTTAGAAATGGCACCAAAACTCATGCCGGAGATGTTAAAAATTGAATGTGCAGTGTAGGGTGTAGCCGCTGAGTTTTCACCGATTACCACGGGTATGCATTTAACCGCATCTTTACCTAATGTTGGGAATGCCGTATTGATAAAAAACACGGTGCCGCTTGGGCTCAGGTCACGCGTCGAACCAAAGGCCACGGTATTATCAACATCTTTGGCAGCGCGATATACCCAGGAGCGTTGTGCGCGATTAAAAGGCATTTCATCTCTATCCATGGTGAAAAAATACTGTCGAAAAAAAGTGCCGATGTGTTCAAAAAAATACCGGAAGTGTCCAATAACAGGGTAGTTTCGTCGAATGGCTTGTCTGGTTTGTGTAACATCGGCGATATAAACGCCAATAAGGAAGATGATTAATATTGCTAATGAAAAGACAAAGATGGTTGCCATCCAACCGAGAGCTTGCAGCCCAAAAGATTCTCCTGAAAACATTTTAGTTTCTCTCTCTTTTAGTCACTTAAACTTGCGTTTTTGATTATTAAATTTCTGATTTTTTGTAATGATAATATACATCTATCACTATCTATCGGCAGACCATTGATTATATTTAGCTTAAAATAGTGTGTTAAGTAATAAAAAAGCCCCGATAATCGGGGCTTTTTGTAAGTAAAAAAATAAGTTTAAATTAACTTATTTTTTATCACCACCACACTTGCCTTCGCCGCATTTAGCTTCTTTGTGCTTCTTGTCGCCGCCACATTTGCCTTCACCGCATTTAGCCTCTTTGTGCTTCTTGTCGCCACCACATTTGCCTTCGCCACATTTAGCTTCTTTGTGCTTTTTGTCGCCGCCACATTTGCCTTCGCCGCATTTAGCTTCTTTGTGCTTTTTGTCGCCGCCACATTTGCCTTCGCCGCACTTAGCTTCTTTGGCTTTGTCGCCACCGCATTTGCCTTCGCCGCACTTGCCTTCAGGAGCATGTGCATCAGCAACTTGCATGTAACCGCTGCTTAAGTTTTGCATGCCAAAAGGATTGGCATCAGCATTGACAACAGGTGATGCTGACATAGCTGCAACAAACGTTGTGCCAATGGCAAGTGATAGTGATTTTTTCATGGTTGATTTCATTAAAATATTCTCCGATAAAATTTGTTCGTAATGGGTGCTACCTGAAAAAGGTAACCGAGTCTACAATGTTCTCGTAACCAAAGACAATGCGTTTTTTTGATAGTTCACATGAGAAATAGAAATTTTTTGTTTGATGATAATTTTTTATAAAAATGTGAGTGAATTCACAAATTTTAACAGTTATTTATTGGCTGTTAATTTATTCAGGCAAGCGATATATTTTGTTTCATCAGGTATCGTTTGATCGCGTTGCGCCTGCCAAAGAGCTTCACCTAAACATTCCATCATTTCGTGCTCTGCATCATGTGGGCCGCCATGCAAGATACAAAGTTTCTGGTAACAATCATTTATTCCTTTGGGGCGATCAGTGCTTATCTGTTCGTGCAGGGCTATATGCATACTCATGTGCAGGAATGGATTGCTTTCGCCAGTATCGGCAGAGAAATCTTTATCCACAATTTCTTCGTTTTCTAGTAGCGGGTGATATTCAGGGTGTAACTTAACGATGGTTGCGACAACTTCCTGCATGGGGTCCATAGGTAAATTGTTATTCTTTAATTGCCAGCAGTTGAGGTATACCTGACGTAATTCGTTTCTGTTATTCCCGAGCATGCTGTGTTACTCCACTTTATTTTTAAATTCACATAAGTCTTCAATCAGGCAGGAACCACATCTAGGTTTACGTGCGATACAGGTGTACCTGCCTAGCAGTATTAACCAGTGATGCGCATCCACTAAAAACTCCTTGGGGATGAATTTAACGAGTTTTTTCTCGACCTCCAGTACGTTTTTTCCAGGTGCAATTTTGGTGCGATTAGAAACACGAAATATATGCGTATCGACAGCCATGGTTGGATGGCCGAAGGCCGTATTGCGCACCACATTGGCCGTTTTTCTGCCGACACCGGGTAGGGCTTCCAGTTTTTGCTGATCATCAGGTACCGTGCTGTTATGTTCATCCATCAATATTTTGCAGGTTTTGATGATGTTTTTACCTTTGGTGTTAAACAGACCAATGGTTTTAATGTATGTTTTTAAACCTGTCTCGCCAAGATTAAAAATGGTTTCTGGTGTATTGGCAACGGCGTACAGTTTTGTGGTGGCGATGTTCACGCCTTTGTCGGTTGCCTGCGCGGACAAGATAACAGCGATTAATAATTCAAAGGTGGAGCTATAGTTTAGCTCGGTTGTTGGATGCGGGTTATCGTTTTGTAAGCGTGAAAAAATTTCAAAACGTTTGGTTTTATTCATGAGCTTTATAGATTTTTTCATCTGTCATCTCGACGCAGGAGAAATCTTGGTTCAGGTGTGTTAGATCTCTCCTGCGTCGAGATGACATGGGTAGTCGGGTTGTTAATTTGTTGCGGGTGCTACATCTTGAATTTTTATTATCTGTTTTGCAACCTGATGTTTATCAATTATGTTCTTAAGCGCGATGAGTAAACCCAGGCCAATAAATGCACCCGGTGGTAAAACGGCGAGTAGAAAACCCGGGTAGCTATCACTAAGGGTTATCGTCATCGATTCGCCGACACTACCAAACATCAACTGCGCATTCGCCAATAACGTGCCAAAGCCAATAATTTCGCGCAGCGCACCGAGAACCACTAAAACCAGTGCAAAGCCTAGCCCCATCATGAAACCATCGAGTGCTGAATCTACTAAATTATTTTTAGAAGCAAAGGCTTCAGCGCGCGCAATAATCGCGCAGTTGGTAACGATTAATGGAATAAATATACCTAACACCAGATAGAGTTCGTGAAACCATGCGTTCATGACGAGTTCAATTGTAGTAACAATCGACGCAATGATTAATACAAAGATTGGAATACGTATTTCAGATTTTAACCATGGGCGTATCAGTGACACGATACTGTTGGATAAGACCAAGGTTAACAGGGTGGCAATACCTAAACCAAGACCGTTGATAACGGTACCGGTAACAGCGAGCAATGGGCATAAGCCTAGCAGCTGAACCAACGCGACATTGTTTGTCCATAGTCCGGTTTTACTTATAGCCAGTTGTTGATTGGGTGCGTTGTCTGTCATGATGGTTCGGCTTTGTTTGCTTGTGTATGGGTTTGTTTCTTAGTATCCGTGATGCTGTCAGTGATGTCTTGGCTAAATAATGTACGCTGATTCTTTTCAAAGTATAACAAAGCATCATGCACAGCATTCACTACTGCACGTGGGGTAATCGTGGCACCGGTGAATTGGTCAAAAACACCGCCATCGCGTATAACTTTCCATTGTTTTGGTTTCGGGTTGTTAAGTGACTTGTTATCAAAGTCCAGTATCCAGTTGGAATGGGTAATGCTCACTGCGTCGCCGAGGCCTGGTGTTTCTCGATGCTTGACAACCCTGACACCCGCTAAAGTGCCATTGGCGTTGACACCAATCAATAAATAAATGGGCCCGTTGTAACCACTGGGGGCAACACTGGAATAGACCACGGCAATATTGCTACCGTTGTTACGTGCTCGATAGGCAAGCGTGTTTTCTTTGGTGCCAAGTAAACCATTGGCTGGGATGATTAACGTGTCGAGTAATAAATCGTTGTTATACGACTCTGCAGGGATGATGTTATTTAATTTTCGTAGCAAGGTGAGTTTTTCGTTGTATTTAATGTCATCGATGGTTTGATCAAAGGTTAAACCTACTAAAGCAGCACCCGCTGCAGCAAACACCATAAGTAATAGTGCGGTGATTACGATTGTTTTTTTGTTTGCGAAAAAGTCTGTCATGGTTATTTTTGCAGTAGCGCTAATGGCCGCTACTCATCCCTTTTAATGTCGGGGTCGCCGTATACTTTAGGTTGTGTGTAATAGTCAATCAGTGGAGCAGCTATGTTCATTAATACAACAGCAAAGGCAATGCCGTCTGGGTAACCGCCCCAGCTTCTGATAATGTAAACCAACGCGCCGATACTGGCGCCATAAATCCAACGTCCTTTGGGTGTGGTACTTGCGGTTACTGGATCGGTAGCAATAAAAAAAGCACACAACATGGTGCCGCCGCTGAACACATGAAACAGTGATGAGCTGTTAGATGAATAATCCGCCACCGCAAAAATATTGGAAATAATGACTAAGCTGATAAGGAATGCCGTAGGGATGCGCCAGTCGGCAATACCTTTTTTAACCAACCAAATACCACCGGCCAGAAATGCGAGGTTGATCCATTGCCAGCCGGTGCCACTTAGACCAGAGAATAAAACGCTGTATTCTGCACTGTTTCGTGTTTCTGTAATATCGTGCAGCTGATTGAGTTGCGTTTTTATCAGATCTATCGGTGTTGCCATCGAAATGCTGTCGATGGTCTCGCTAGCAGGTAGTGCACCTAGAAAAACCCAGTTAAACGTTGTCATGAAATCAGGCCAACCATCACCGACACCTAAAGGTGTTGTCCACAGTGTCATCTCGAGTGGAAACGATATCATCACTACGATATAACCTACCATGGCAGGATTAAATGGATTAAAACCCAGACCACCATATAAATGTTTGGCAACTGCAATGGCAAATATTGATGCGATGGCCGTTAGCCACCAGGGTGCGAGAGCGGGTAATGCTAGGGCCAACAGGCAAGCCGTAAGGAGTGCGCTGCCATCTAGTAATGTGTTATTTATTTCACGTTTGCGCATTTTTAATATGGCTGCTTCTGTTAGCAGGCATACACTGATAGCAATAAGCAGATTGAATAAAACGCCCCAGCCAAAGAAGTAGATGGAGACCAGTGCGCCTGGTATTAAGGCGTAGATGACCATGAACATCATGTCATGAACACTGAGGCTTTGTTTTATATGGGGTGATGGTGTACGTCTAAATAACATGGTTATGATTCTTTCTTTTCTGATTTAGTTTCACTTTCTTTTAGACGCTCAGCTTTTTTCGCTTTAGCGCGCGCGATAGCTTCTGTAATGGCAGACTGTTTTGCATCTTTATTGGTTTTGCCACCGGTAGTTTTTTTATCTGTGGCTTTGTTTTTTAACATCTCACGTTTTTTACGTAAACGTTCTTCGCGCTCCTGTTTTTGTTTTTCTACTCGTAACTGATGTGCTTCGTGACGTTGACGTGCGATGTCGGATAACTTGCGTTCACGTTCTTGTTGTACATAGGTTGTTTTGGCATGACGATAATATTGTACCAGTGGAATATCACTAGGGCAGACATAAGCACAGCAGCCACATTCGATGCAATCAAATAAGTTATGTTCCAGAAGTCTTTCTGCGTTTTTGCTGCTGGCATACCAGTATAACTGCTGCGGTAATAATCGTACCGGACAGACATCAACGCATTTGCCGCAGCGGATGCATGGCAGGTGCGTTTGTTTTTCTGGGTTTTCATCCTTGGCTGTTACCAGCAAACAGTTAGTTGCTTTTACAATGGGTAATGCGTCAGATTCGAGTGAAAAGCCCATCATCGGGCCACCCATAATTAGCTCATCGCTGTTCTTGGTGTAACCGCCGCAGTGTTCTATACATGACTGCATCGGTGTGCCGATTAACACGGCGATGTTTTGTGGCTGGACAACACCTTGGCCGGTTATGGTCGTAATACGTGAGATAAGTGGTTCGGCAAAATAAATCGTACGATGTATCGCATAAGCGGTTGCAACGTTATGGCATAACACATCGATATCAGCAGGGTAGCAGTGCGAGGGGACTTCCTTACCGGTAAGAATTTTTATTAGCTGCTTTTCGCCGCCACTGGGGTAAAGTGTGGGTACGGTTTGAATGCGAAAGGCATCATCGCTTTTTTTATCTATGGCCAGCTGCATAGCTTTTATCGCTTCTGGCTTATTGTCTTCAATAGCAATGATGCACTGTTCTACATTAATGATGTGTTTGATTATGCTAATGCCGCTAACAACCTGTTCTGCAAATTGACGCATCAGTACATCATCACAGGTAATGTAGGGTTCGCACTCAATACCGTTAATGATTAATGTTTTAAGTTTTTTTTCTGTTTGTTTGACGGCGGATGGAAACGTGGCGCCACCTAAACCGACGATGCCAGAATCGCGAATAATGTCACGTAGATCGGATGCGTCGGTATTGATGTATTCATCTGCCAGTGGCTGTCGCGGTACCCATTCATCGTTAAAATCGTTGTCGATAATGATGCACTGATCGGGTAAGCCTGATGCATGCGGTACCGCATGTTGTTCGATGCGGGCAACTGTACCTGATACAGGTGAATGTATCGCTGCGCTGATCAGGTGGTTTGGTTTCGCCAGCATCTGTCCTTTTAATACTTTATCACCAGGTTTAACCAGTGCCTGACTAATGACGCCGATATGCTGTTGCAGGGGAAGGATGTATTGTTTGCATGGTGGCAGTGTAGAAATGCCGGACGTCGTTGACAGGTGTTTATTTTCAGACAGCTTTAAGCCACCATCAAACGTTGATAGTGTTATAGCTTCGGATTTTTCTGGCGTCTGGTTCATCAACTAATTATTTAAAGAGAGCCTGTATCAAATATGTTTGTTTTAAGTCGTTGTATTAATTTGTTTCTATTAAATGGCATTGGGTGCAGCCTTGCCAGCATCCGGTAGTTCGACGGTCCAGTTGCGAATGGTTGGCTCTACTTCGAAAATATGAATACAGTCAACCGGGCATGGTGGTATGCACAAATCGCAACCGGTACATTCCGACTCAATAATGGTGTGCATTTGTTTGGCCGCGCCTAAGATGGCGTCGACCGGGCAAGCTTGAATGCACAGTGTGCAACCGATACAGGTTTGCTCGTCAATACGAACGATAGTTGGTAAGCTTTTTATTTCACCATGTTCGGCATTTAACGGTTTAACCTCAACATCGAGTAAATCCGCTAGTGCGATGATAGTAGCTTCACCACCTGGTGGACATTGGTTGATATCGGCTTCGCCTTTTGCCATGGCTTCGGCGTTGGGGCGACAACCAACGTAGGTACATTGACCGCATTGTGTTTGCGGCAGCAGCGCGTCAATTTTATCGACCACTGGGTCGCCTTCAACCTTAAACCGTATCGCAGAGTAAGCCAGAATTAAGCCAAATATCACGGCGATGACAGCAAGTGTGATTATTACTGTAAACATAGGAGCTAATTAAATTTTTATGAGACCGGCGAAGCCCATAAAAGCCAGCGACATAATACCAGCCGTAATGAGGGCGATGGATGTTCCCTGAAAAACGTCAGGTACATCCGCTACCGCGATACGTTCACGTAGTGCAGAAAATAAAATAAGTACTAACGAAAAACCAACGGCTGCGCCAAAACCGTAAAATAGCGACTGTAAAAATCCGTGTTGTTCCTGTATGTTGAGTAGGGCAACACCTAGTACGGCACAGTTTGTAGTGATTAATGGCAGAAAAATTCCCAGTACGTTGTAGAGCAGTGGGCTGGTTTTATGCACCACCATCTCGGTAAATTGCACAACAACCGCTATGACTAAAATGAACATGATGGTTCGCATATACTCGAGTTCTAGCGGCGCGAGTATATATTCATTGACCAGATAACTACTGACGGATGACAGTGTTAGTACAAAGGTTGTCGCCAGCGCCATGCCAATGGCTGTTTCCAATTTACGAGAGACACCCATGAACGGGCACAGGCCAAGAAATTTAACCAGAACGAAGTTGTTTACCAAAATGGTACTTAACAGGATGAGAGCGTATTCAGTCATCAGGATATTCTAACAGATTGCTGGCCAAGGTTACGTCTGTAGCGACGATGCTTTATTATAAAAAAGTGAATAAAATCAACAAAATTAATAATGAAATAAGTACTTCGCAAGGAGTGTTATTATCGCTTGCGTTATCTCTGTTTCCTATGTTTGCTGCTGGTCGAGATGACATGGTATTAATCGTTAACTTATCTATTTAACTTTCATGCCAGCAACCGCGCCATCGTCCGGATTTAGGATGAACAAGTCTTTACCACCAGGCCCTGCTGCTAGAACCATACCTTCCGATAAACCAAAACGCATTTTACGTGGTGCTAAGTTTGCCACCATCACTGTGAGTTTTCCTTCCAGGTCTTCGGGTTTATAGGCAGACTTTATGCCGGCAAACACATTTTTGCTCTCACCACCAAGGTCGAGAGTCAGTTGTAAAAGCTTGTCAGCACCTTCGACGTGTTCGGCTTTTACAATTTTGGCGATACGTAGATCAATTTTGGCGAAGTCGTCGAAGCTGATTTCGTCAGCAATTGGGTAATCGGCGAGTGGGCCGCTGGCGGGTTTGTTTTCGGTTATCGTCATATTGTCGGTGGAAGCTTCAGTGATGGCATCGATTTGGTCTTTCTCAATGCGTGTAAGCAAGGGTTTGAATTTGTTGATACCGTGAGCGAGTAATGGTTGTTCTACATTTGCCCAGGTAAACTCAGTATTTAAAAAGGCCTCTGACTTTGCTGCGGTTGCTGGCAGTATAGGTTTTAGGTAAGTCATCAAAACACGGAACATATTTAGTCCCTGGGTGCAGATTCTTTGCACATCCTCTTCACGACCTTCTTCCTTGATTAAGACCCAGGGTTTATTCTCATCGATATAAACATTGGCTTTGTCTGCTTGCGCCATAATCTCGCGCACGGCTTTATTGTATTCGCGGGCCTCGTAAAACGCAGCAATCTGCTCGCCGGCAGCGACGATATCGTTATACAGTTCAGGTTCGGGTAGCTCTGCAGACAATTGCTTATCAAATTTTTTGGTTATGAAACCGGCGCAACGACTGGCAATATTAACGACCTTGCCCACAAGATCGCTATTTACGCGGGCAGTGAAGTCATCCAGATTCAGATCCAGATCATCCACCCCATTGGATAGTTTTGCCGCCAGGTAGTAGCGCAGATATTGTGGGTCCAAATGCTCAAGATAGGTTTGGGCATTAATGAAAGTGCCCCGTGACTTGGACATTTTT
>JAESSQ010000035.1 GCA_016764035.1 Gammaproteobacteria bacterium | reverse complement strand
GTAACTTTTGGTAATTTCATCTTGGCAACATCATCCATCAGGCTACCGTACACGGTGCCCTGGCCGCATCCGGTAGTGACTGTTTTTTGTGCAAGACGTGCGTCCATATTTTCGATACCATCGACTGTGGTAATAGCGGCAGAGTCTGTTTCCCAATCCACCTGTACGGCTTTTATATGGCTTATGTTGTCGATGAAACGTTGGTTGCGTAGCCAACCAAGAATTAATAATTCAGGTTGTGTGCCGATGGTCATCAACGTTACCACTTCGCGTTTGTCGATGTACAATGTCAGTGGGCGTTCAGCCGCGATGTAGTTATCATGTGGTAATCCAAACTCATCGGTAACGCTGGTAAGTATGGCTGCTTCCATACCCGCTTGGGTCATTTCTGGTAATGTGCGTTTTTTATCAGGCATCGTAATAGTGTTTGATTATTTTCTTCGGTCTCTTTTGCTTAATTGTTGTCACTTAGCCGCCAGTGGTATTCATGTGACGAAGGATGACAGGCTGACCATTTATGTTGAAATCGTGGCCTTTGGGTTTGATGGCCATGGAATCGATTAATGCTTTGCGTAATTTATTGTTATCGAGTGGATTCGCTCTGACTACACTGCGAAGGTCTACAGAATGTTCCTGACCTAAGCATAAGAGCAGGCGACCTTCGGCGGTAAGTCGCACCCGGTTACATTGGTCACAGAAATTATGGCTATGGGGTGATATGAAGCCAACGCGGGAGCTGCTACCTGCGATAGCATAATACTTCGACGGTCCGCCCGTTTTTTCCATGCTGGGATTCAGGGTATAGTTTTGCTGCAAATCGCTGAGTATGTCATCGCTAGAGTAATACACTTCACCACGGTCATGCTCGTCGATGATGCCTAACGGCATCTCCTCGATGAAGCTGATATCAATGTTACGATCGATAGCAAATTGTACCAAGTCGCTACATTCTTCATGATTACGGTTCTTCATAATTACCGCATTAATTTTAACCTTATTAAATCCTTGATTAATTGCTGCATCAATACCATCCAGTGTTTTTGATAATACTCCTACGCGAGTTAGATTTTTAAATCTATCGGTATGTAATGTATCTAGACTTATGTTAATTCGTGTAACGCCTGCTTGTTTTAGCTCATGTGCATATTTTACTAATTGTGTACCGTTGGTAGTTAGCGTTAAGTCGGTAATTTGGTCAAGTTCACCTAAAGCATAAAAGACTTTCATTATGTTGTTGCGTGTTAGTGGCTCACCACCTGTAATACGTATTTTGTTCACGCCTAACTCGCTAGCGGTAGTACCAATACGAATTATTTCTTCCAGTGTAAGTAGTTGGCTTCGTGGTACAAATTTCATGTCTTCGGACATGCAGTAAACACAGCGTAAATCACACCGATCGGTAACAGACATGCGTAGATAAGTTACCTTTCGACCAAATCGATCAATCAATAAGTCAGGGTCATTATTTGTTGATGTATCCGTGGGCTGATTATTATCGGACATGTTTTGTTTTTTTCTTTATAGGCTTGGTTACTAATGGTCATATGCAAAATCCATACCTGATTTTGTTTTGTCTCGTTAAATCACTGTAATACCTTAGTTGTTGCACTTTCGTTGTTATAAATATCAATCTAATGACAAAACATGTGGAGACTATATGACGCGTTTTCGTCTGGATCTCGGGACATATTGGCTCATTTTCCTGAGCATGATTTTTGGGTGTTTTTTTCTTAAAAGTTGATTACTAGTGGTCTTAGCTGAAAATAGAGCTGCTGGTATGACTATTGCATCTGTAATTTATCAGTCTAAATATCATGCGAGTACATAATGATTAATAAACAGACGACTTCTATAGAAAAACCAGACGAAAATGCGCATCAACTAGATGCGCCTTTGCCAGAAAATTTTCCGGTCTCGGTGTTACTTGAGTGTCGCCCGGCTATCAGTGAATGGATTGATGTCGTATGGAGTGCTATTGCTGTGACTATCGGCAGTCGTAGTGATCAGATCGATGAAAAGCCATGCTTAATCAGAACGGGTAGTGAGATAAAAAATTATCTATGCACCGGGCTACAGGTCAAATTATATAAAGATGAGTGTGAGAGTTATTACCATAATTTGATGTCACCAACGCCACGTTGTTATGTGGTTGCTCACACTGAAGATGTCGAAGACCCACCGGAGCCATTTATCATCACCATGAGTTTTGATGAGGCGCATGCCTATCTTGAGGGTGAGGACGAAATCTATGATGTCGATGTTCCTCCAGAACTTTATAAATGGACTGAGGCGTTTATTCTTGTTCATTATGTGGCAGAAAAGCGTAAAAAACGTAAACGTAAAGACTGGAAGCAGCCGGAACAGGAAAAGCCCTTATGATGAAAACAACTAAGGCCGATGAGAATGATGGCCTGTTCGACGATGACAATGAGGGCGGTGGAGTAATGTCTAGCTGGGCAAAACGTAAACGTGCTGTATTGCAAGAACAGAAGGCTTATGAAAATGATGCGGCAGGTAAAAACGAAGAAGAGGAGGACTTACTAACCGATGTGGATATGCCTCCAATTGAGTCATTAACTGCGGACTCTGACTATACCGGGTTTATGTCGCCAAAGGTCAGCGATGCATTGCGGCGGCTAGCATTACGAAAATTATTTCATGGCGCGGAATTCAATATATGCGATGGTCTTGATGATTACGACGGTGATTATACGAGTTTTGCAAAACTTGGCAATATCGTTACTGCTGACATGAAGCATCAGATAGAAATGGAAGCGCGTAATAAGGCACGGTTACTTGAAGAGCAAAAGGCTGAGGAATTATTGGCACAGGAAAGCGCTATAGAGCAAGACACGGATAAAGAGCAATCAGTCTTGGAAGGCGACATTAGTAATGATACGGAATTTGAAGATGACGCTGCGCTAATTGACGTGAGTAATGCACCGGATGCAAATGACTCTAATGAGTTAGGGGGGGACAGGCTAATGCTGCCGAAAGTTGCCGCTGTAAATGCGGAAAGTATAACAAAGGTAAAAACAAATGAGACTGAAGATGATGCGTTTGACGATGAAGATGACCTGGATGGAGGGATGCCTGGATGACTGAGCAAATTGTAATTAATGCGACGGCTAGAGACAAGGCGTTTGCAGAAATTTCATCAATACAAGTAGAAACAACAGGTTTGATCGAGTATCAATCGACTGGCAAGGTCGTTGTTGTCGGTGGTGAAGAAGCCATGGAATTTGCGCCTCGGCTACGCGATCATGGTTTAAATCCTCTTGTATTGCTTATTGGGGGCAGCGTTGATTCGGGTGAGGTGGTGGTGCCCGTTGGTGGCAGAAAAATTGTCATAGACGGTTACCTTGGTAATTTCACCATCACACTCGGTGAGCACGGTAAGCCTAATTATGAGGTACTGCAGACTGATCTTTTACTCGATTTGAATAAAGAGCCATTACTAACAATGCCGGTTAAGCCGCCGGGATATTTTGTAGCAGATACGGTTAATGAAGTCAGCTTGTTAAGTGTAATAAATCAGTTGCAAGAATTGACGGGTACATTTGAAAAGCCGCGTTATTTCGACTATGACGCGAGTATTTGTGCACACAGCCGATCAGGTCAAACGG
>JAESSQ010000034.1 GCA_016764035.1 Gammaproteobacteria bacterium | reverse complement strand
TTTTCCTGATAATCAAAGTTTAAAAAACTGTTTTAATTCATGCTCTGTTGGCTGTCTGCGAAAAACCACCTCATCGTCCGCGATGAGATTTGGTGAATGCCTGATGCCGTATTTTTGAACCAGCTCAGATTCATCATCGGCATAAAGAACCTGATACTCGACACCGACATCATCCAGCTCTCTGGAAAAATTTTACAATGGCTACAGTCTTTGGTCGCCAGTATCATTGCGTTCATTTTTATTCTCCTGTTTAATGTTTTAAATTATTTGCTCGCATGTGTTTTTTATAAGCAGCAGCATTTGTTACCGATTCGATGAGATGGCACACCGAGTGTCCATCTGGTACCCCATCTGGCATTTCTTCCCATTGTTTGAGCGCCTCCTCCATCCTCGTCTGCAGGCTCAGTAACTCATCGAGTCGCTGCCGATTTTCCACGATGTGTTTCAACAGTATCTCGCGTACCCGTGGACAAGGCGATTTTTCATCGTCCGCATCGTGCATGATTTCTTTGATCTCCTTCAACGTATAACCCAGGCTTTTTGCCTGTTGTACAAACCGTAGCCAGAGTATCTCTTCGCTCTGGTATAAACGATAGCCATTGTCAGGATGTCGCTCCGGCCGCAACAGACCCATACGCGTGTAATAACGAACCACGTGTGGCGTGGTGTTACATCGATTGGCAAGTTCAGTAACTGTGTAAGTAAACATCGCATCCTCCATACATAGCCAGTTCACTGTTGGCAGCATTAACATCCTGCCCTTCTTCAATCGCTTTTTCCTGAAGATTACCGGCGATAAGATACTCACCATCGGGCGTAGCAACCAGCCTATTTGGATTTTCAATACCGCCGTAGCTCGCAATAATAGTATCGGTATCAGCATCGATTTTCACTATCTGAGTACCCGAACCAAGAGGAACATACACCAGAGTTGCAGCATTAATCGCATTAGCTGAAAACAATACAGCGGTGAAAATAACGCTAAAAATACTTAACTGTTTCATGACTGCCTCCACAGAAATTCATGCATAATAACTTCTTCATTTGCAACATTTCACTGAACCCTACAACCTTTACCATAGGCACAGGTCAAGGTTATTTGTAAAAAATTTCGTTGCAAGACATTTTTTACACTATGACCTCTATACGTTCGATAAAAACAGGCATCCATGCCCTAACCTATTCCACTGTTTCTTTTATTGTCCAAAGGCTTCACGTATATAAGCGAGAACAGCTTTGATGCCACTCTCACTCAGATTCGGATTACCGCCCTTAGGTGGCATCGCCATCGGAGAGCCTTCGCTCTGAAACCCATTGGTAATATTTCTTATTAACTCTGCATCTGATTTGGCTAAGATACCATCGCTACTGGTGAAATCCGGTGTCCCTGGAAAAGCGCCCTTGCCTTCATCGCCGTGACAGGCGACACAGGTTTTCTCATAAGTTTCCTTACCTGTCGCACCTGTACTGCTCTCGACTGCGACCTGAGTAGCGCCAGCCTTAGTATTCGATGCCTGCATAAAAGTTATGACATCACGTGTTTCCTGTCCGGTCAGACCTGCGCGTAGGCGCATATGAAAAGTGGTCGTTATCCACTGGTCATCCCTCAACTCTTTAGGTCCACGCATGTTGTGGCAGCGATTACAATTTTCTGCCCATACTTTTGAACCCTCAGAAAAATTACCAGCCGCTGGATAATTGGAAGCCTGTGCTGTAGTAAACAATGCCGTCGTCAGTAAAGCAGTTATAAGAAAACCACCTGCAACCATTAAATAAGCTGCAAAGAATACTGAACTATGTATCGTATCGTTGATAAATTTCATGTCTTTCTCCTCAGAAACCGTAAGCAAGTTGCAACACCGTAAGATCGTCATCAGTCGCATATTTCACACCCGTCGTTTGATCGGTTTTACCCTCATTAAACTCATGTGTTAATTTGACGATAAAGGTATTCGTGACTAGATAATTCAAACCGATCGCTGCCTGTTTTATATCAACACTGTCGTGCGGTGAATCGTAATCGGTATAACGCAGCGCACCTTCCCATTTTGAATTAGGTAGACGATATGCGACCTGCGTATACCAGGTTTGCCAGGTTGCACCATCACTTGCGGTTACACCGGCAGATCTATCGTTACCAACCTTGGTTTTAACAAACTCACCACGCACACTCATATTGCCGGTAAACCAGACAAAATCTGCGCCATAGACCGAATAATCACGAGCAGTTTGATTTGCAACCGGACCAACTGTGCCAGGCGGTAGTGGCGGCTCTTCACCTTCGACATTAGTTACTGTTGCCTTACCTCCTGCAACGGATACGGCAACTTCAACGGATGCCACGGGTAGTATTGCAAAGCGACCACCGAAAGTTTTTTCGCCATCGACGTCAGCGTTAAATCCTTCTGCAGCAACACCGTCGAGTTCATAGTCAATACCATCTTCTGTTTCGGCATTAATTTCCGGACCATTGGACGCATAGATTGCATAATTGGCACGCATGCCAGCGAACGGAAAACCACCGCGCACCTGAAGCCCCAAATCCGAGACTGGTGCAGCACCATCATGGCCAAAACCTGGCGGTGGTGTGGCCAATTTATTTATCCAGGATGGATGCAGGTTCTGCCTGAATTGACCAATTGGACTAAGAAATTTACCCGCAACGAGCACAGCGTAGTCATTTAAAAACCAGTCGATGGTCAAATATTCCAGTGCTACCTCAGTTTCACCATCTTCTCCGACCTCAAATTCCAATTCGGCCTCCAGCATAACGATATCACGGTACTGATAATGAAATATCGGCGCAAATCGACCGACAACAAAACTACCGTCCTGACCTTCTTTTTTCACATAACCCACATCTGCGTAACCAGCCGTGTGAATTAAGGTGTTTGGATTTTTCCATTCAGTCGCCTGGTTGACCTCTGTGTTTAATGCCGTCACCTGACTCTGCAAGGCGTCTATCTGCCCCTGAAGATCTGCGTTAGTTGGTTCGGCTACTGCCATCCCAGGCAGCGCAACAGCTATAGCCGTAACCAGTAATTTTCGTGTCAATGAATAACATGAACAGCTCATCATATTTACCCCCTAACTAAGTTAATAATTATCTAAGAATAACTCCCTATAGGATTAATTTTTATCTATTTTTTATAATATGAGAGCATGTGTTTAATTTCCATAACGATTAGTAGCTATCGACCAGAGAAGTACTCAAGCTACTACCTCATTTAAACGTTAACTTTGTTCAATCCACTCTGTTTCCATAACAGAAACACAGCGGGGATAACCACCAGCGTTAAAATGGTTGCACTCACCATACCACCTATCATCGGCGCTGCAATTCTGCGCATCACTTCCGAACCTGTACCGCCACCCAGCATAATAGGTAAAAGACCTGCTATGATTGTTGCCACTGTCATCATGATAGGGCGGACTCTTAACAGAGCGCCCTCGATAACAGCAGACTGAATGTTTTCGAGGGTTAGCGCCACACCCTTTTCTTTCGCTTCAGTTTGGTACTTTGTCAGTGCCTGGTTCAAATAAACCAGCATGATGACACCGATTTCAACCGCGACGCCCGACAAGGCGATAAAACCAACACCGACAGCAACGGACATATTGTAATCCAGCAAATACAATAACCAGAATCCACCAACCAGCGCTAATGGCAAGGTGCCAAGAATAATCATCACTTCGGTAAGATTCCGAAAATTCATGTATAACAGCAAGATAATAATGGCCAACGTCACCGGTACAACGGTTGTCAACCGTTCAACAGCACGAACCATAAATTCATACTGACCTGACCAAGAAATTGAATAACCCGGTGGCAGTTTTACGTTGTCGATAACTTTTTGTTGTGCATCCTTAACATAAGAGCCTAAATCGCGTCCTTCTATATCAATATATATCCAACCGTTAAGTCGTGCATTCTCTGTTTTTATCATGCCCGGGCCATTATCGATACGGATGTCGGCTACTTCGGCTAATGGAATATGCGCACCGGCTGGCGTCACTATGGACAGGTTTCGTAACTTTTCTAGAGAATCACGTACATCACGCGGATAACGCATATTAATCGGGTAACGTTCCAGTCCCTCGACTGTCATCGCGACACGCATACCACCTAACGCGGTTTTGACTACTTCCTGAATGTCGGCGATATTAAGTGCAAAACGAGCGGCTTCACGGCGTTTGATGTCCACCGTTACATAACGCCCACCCGCTACACGTTCGGCATAAACAGAAACCGTGCCCGGGACATCGTTGAGTACCTTTTCGATATCTTTACCGATGTCTTCGATAACCAAAAGATCCGGGCCTGCGACTTTTATGCCCACAGGCGTCTTAATACCGGTCGCCAGCATATCGATACGATTTTTAATCGGCATCACCCAGGCATTCGTTAAACCCGGGAACTGAATTAGTTGATTCAGTTCCATCTTGAGTTTTTTCATGGTCATGCCTTCACGCCATTCATCTTTCGGTTTTAACAGGATGGTGGTCTCGATCATGGTCAACGGTGCCGGGTCAGTCGCACTATCGGCGCGCCCGACCTTACCGAACACACGTTTCACTTCAGGCACGGTTTTGATCAATTTATTTGTCTGCTGCAACAATTCCTGTGCTTTGCCGACAGATACCGCGGGGAATGTACTGGGCATATACAACAGATCGCCTTCATCGAGATCGGGCATAAATTCTGAGCCCAATTGCGTCAATGGCCAAAAACCTACCGCCACAATTAGCAACGTTGCAGCTAATACTAATTTAGGTGAATGCAAAGCCATATTAATAAACGGTTTGTATCCGGCGACCAAAACCCGGTTAATCGGATTTTTATGCTCCGGCGTTACCTTGCCGCGAGTAAAATAACCCATCAGTACCGGCACCAGCGTTATAGCAAGCAAAGCAGCGCCGGCCATGGCAAAGGTTTTGGTAAATGCCAGGGGTGCAAACATGCGACCTTCCTGTGCTTCCAGGGTAAATACCGGCAGAAAACTCAAGGTAACGATTAGCAGTGAAAAGAACAGTGGCGGGCCGACTTCAGTCGCCGCTTTACGTACAATCTGCCAACGATTTTCATCCGTGATTTCAGTTTTCTCCATATGCTTATGCATGTTTTCTACCATCACGATAGCGGCATCGACCATGGCACCGATGGCGATGGCAATACCACCCAACGACATGATATTGGCATTAATGCCAAGTCGTTCCATAACGATAAATGCAATCAATATACCCACCGGTAGCGATAATATGATGACCAGTGCTGAACGCAAATGAAACAGGAACAAGGCACACACCAGTGCAACCACGATAAATTCTTCTATCAATTTCATACTGAGCGTATCGACGGCACGATTGATCAATGCCGAACGGTCGTAAGTTTCGACGATCTCGACACCTTCAGGAAGACTACGCGATAATTCTTTGAGTTTGGCTTTAGCACCGTTGATTGTGGTTAGTGCATTTTCACCAAAGCGCATGATGATTACACCACCGACCACTTCGCCTTCGCCATCGAGCTCAGCGATTCCCCTGCGTAACTGCGGCCCGAGTCTAATCTGGGCAACATCTTTTAACAGGATAGGTATACCCTGATCATTCACACCGAGCGGAATATGCCGCAGATCATCCAGTTCATCGATATAACCGGTCGCACGCACCATGTACTCGGCTTCAGCCATCTCGATGACTGAACCACCGGTTTCCTGGTTACCACGTTGTATCGCTTTTTTAATTTTTGACAGTGGTAAGTTATAGGCACGCAAACTATCAGGGTCGAGCACCACCTGGTACTGTTTAACCATGCCTCCAATGGTAGCGACTTCCGACACACCAGGCACGGTTTGCAATTCATACTTTAAAAACCAGTCCTGAATACTGCGTAGCTGTGACAGATCATGTGTTCCATTTCGATCGACCAATGCATATTCATATACCCAACCGACACCCGTTGCATCCGGCCCGAGTTCGGGTCGTGCATTAGCAGGCAATTTGCTAGACACCTGACTCAGATATTCCAGCACGCGGGAACGTGCCCAGTACAGATCGGTACCATCCTCAAAAATGACATAAACATACGAATCACCAAAAAACGAATAACCACGCACATTAACCGCTTTAGGTACCGATAGCATGGCCGTGGTTAATGGATATGTCACCTGGTCTTCCACCACCTGCGGTGCCTGGCCAGGAAAACTGGTTTTGATGATGACCTGCACATCAGACAAATCAGGCAGTGCATCCAACGGTGTCTGTTTGACCGAATAGATACCAAGACCGATCAAGATAAAAGTCAGCATCAGCACCATAAAACGGTTGTCGATCGACCAGCCAATAATTTTAACAATCATGTCACATCTCCCCATCGCTTGAACTATCGGCACGCATCTTGTGGATGGACTTGATCAGGTAACGATCATTTAGCTCTTCCAGCTGAAACATCACCTCGTCTCCAACCGACAATTCACTGGTATCGACATTTTCATCGAGGACAAAATCCATGGTCATCGCGGGCCAGCCAAGGTCTTTTATCGGTTCATGCTGAAGGTTTATCTTATTGTCTTCAGTTAGTAACACTTTGATGACACCACTACCTGACACCATCCGAGCGTTATCTGCGCTGTCCATTTCGGCCATTTCGGCCATTTCCGAATCAGCCGGCTCGGTCATACGCGTCAGACTGGCGCGCATACTAGCTTCGGAATCAATCAGGAACTGCCCCGATGTAACGATCTTATCGCCCTCGTTAACGCCCTGAAGTATTTCGACATATTCACCACTCTCTATTCCCGAAGTCACACTGCGTGCTTCGAACTTTCCCTCGCCCAGTGCGATGATGACGCGTTCTTCTCGACCTGTACGGATTAAACCTTCCAGCGGAATAACGATGGTATCTTCTTTAGCGCCCCCATAAATTTTTACGTTGGCATACATGTTGGGTTTCAACTGCTCACCAGGATTATCAAAACGTAAACGCACTTTCAAGGTACGGGTTTTTGCATCCAGGCTCGGATAAATATACTCCACCTTACCCTGCCATACCTTGCCCGGAATATACGATAGACGGACGTCGGCGGTTTGGCCAACCTCTACCCACTGCGACTGACGCTCGAAAACTTCGGCCAATAACCAGACACTGGATAAGTCACCCAGGGTCATGACGCGCATGGTAGGTTTGACAAACATGCCTTCGCGTACAGGCAGGCTGGAAACGACGCCATCCTGCGGTGCATAGACAGAAATACGTTGTTTAACTCGCCTGTTTTTTTCAAGTTTTTTAATCTGCGCATCCGAGATGCCTAATGCCGATAGTCGCTCTTTTGTCGCTCTGATCAGACCCTTGTTACCAGTCGCTAACGCTGTAACCAGTTCTTCTTGGGCATTTACCAGTATTGGCGAGTAGACATCAAACAGAAAATCCCCTTTTTTGACACGTTCGCCTTCAGACTCAACCGCCAGTGTTTCTATCCAGCCTTCGGTACGAAGATGAATGTGACTGACTTTAGATTCGTCATAATCAACATAACCGACGGTATCGATACCACGCCATAAACG
>JAESSQ010000033.1 GCA_016764035.1 Gammaproteobacteria bacterium | reverse complement strand
CTTGGTCAGTTAGAACACTCTTACGAAACCCGTAAAGGTTACTGGAAAGGCGGCACCGTATCCGTTTACGGTTATGGCGGTGGTATTATTCCTCGCTTTTCTGAAGTTGGCGCTGCATTCCCGGAGTCAAAAGAATTTCACACCCTTCGTGTTCAACCCCCTGCCGGCAATCACTACACCACGGACATCTTACGCAAATTAGGTGATAGCTGGGAAAAATGGGGCTCGGGCCTGCAAACATTCCACGGCCAGACCGGTAACATTATGTTCATCGGTTCGACCACGGAAAATGTTCAACACTTCTTCAATGAAATCAATGAATACGGCTTTGACCTGGGTGGTGCTGGCCCCTGTGTTCGTACCGCCATGTCATGCGTCGGTGCATCACGTTGTGAGATGTCATGCGCAAACGAGCAAGGCATTCATCGTCATCTGGTCAATAATTTCACCGATGATGTCCACCGCCCTGCACTGCCATACAAGTTTAAGTTCAAAGTTTCTGGCTGCCCTAACGACTGCCAAAATGCTATCGAACGTGCAGATATGGCCATCATTGGCACCTGGCGCGATGACATGCAGGTTGACCAGGAAGAAGTTAAAAAATACATCAGTGATAAAGGCGAAAACGGCCGTCAATACTACATCGATAACGTTATCTCACGCTGCCCTACTAATGCATTATCACTTAACGATGACAACACCTTAAACGTAGACAACCGTAACTGTGTGCGCTGTATGCATTGTTTAAATGTTATGCCTAAAGCATTACACCCCGGAAAAGACCATGGCGTCACCGTGTTAGTAGGCGGTAAACGCACACTAAAAATTGGTGACTTAATGGGTACGGTAGTTATTCCATTCAAAAAGCTCGACACCGAAGAAGCCATAGAAGAACTGGTAGAACTGGCTGAAGAAATGATTGATTTCTGGGCTGAAAACGGCCTTGAGCACGAACGTACAGGCGAGATGATCGAACGTATCGGTCTGGTTAATTACCTGGAAGGTATTGGTCTTGAGGTTGACCCGAACATGGTTGGCAGCCCAAGGCAGAGTTCATATGTACGTATGGATGGCTGGGACGAAGAAGCCGAAAAATGGTTTCAACGTAAAGCAGAAGCGGCGAGCGCGTAACGATTGCGTCTAAACATTGATTAAACGTCGTTATCTGGAAGCAGCCAAACTTCCTATCGACAGATATAGATTTTTTGAGGAATAAATAATGAGTGAAAAACAAAAACCTCGTACGCCGATTGAGTCCGGTTGTCCTGATGGCTTCCAATACATGCACCCTGTCATGCGTAAAAACTACGGTCAGTGGAAATACCACGACCATCCTAAACCTGGTGTACTTCGTCACGTTGCCTACAGTGGCGATGAGATATGGACAGTACGCGTAGGTACGCAACGTATTCTCGACGTTTTTTCTCTACGTGAATTATGTGATCTGGGCGATGACTATGCGGACGGTTATATCCATTTCACTATCCGCAGTAACGTTGAATACATGGTTACTGATGCGGCAAAAGTAGAACCATTAATCAAAGCTGTCACCGACAAAGGTTACGTGGTCGGTGGTACCAAAAACTCCGTCGCCATGATCTCGCACACACAGGGCTGGTTACATTGTGACATTCCCGGCACCGATGCATCGGGCGTGGTGAAATCGATGATGGATGAATTAATCGATGAGTTTCGTGAATGCAACATGCCTAACCGCGTGCACATTACAACATCGTGTTGTCAGATTAACTGTGGTGGCCAGGGTGACATCGCCATTAATATTCAGCACACCAAACCCCCTAAGATCAATCATGACCTGGTATCGAACGTTTGTGAGCGACCTTCCGTGGTTGCCCGTTGCCCGGTTGCCGCCATTCGCCCTGCCATGGTTAATGGCAAACCTTCGTTAGAAGTTGATGAGAAAAAATGCATTTGTTGTGGCGCCTGTTACCCGCCTTGCCCGCCAATGCAAATCAACGATGCCGAACATTCTAAGCTGGCTATATGGGTTGGTGGTAATCACTCCAATGCACGTAGCAAACCCACTTTTCAAAAACTGGTCGCTGCTGGCATTCCAAACAATCCACCGCGCTGGCCTGAAGCAACCGCTATCGTAAAAAACATTCTTAAAGCCTATAAAGAAGACGCTAAAGACTGGGAGCGTATTAACGACTGGATAGAACGTATCGGCTGGCCACGCTTCTTCGAAGTGACTAACCTGCCTTTCACCAAGTATCACATCGATAACTGGCGCGGTGCTCGTAACAGCCTTAACGCTTCTACCCATATCCGCTTTTAGATCAGCATCTAAGACCAGCATAAAAAGCACCATAGAAAAAATGGAGACAGAAACTCGTGAAATTTAGTATTCAAATAAACGAAGGCCCATATCAGCATCAGGCATCGGATACGGCGTATCAGTTTGCCAAAGCTGCACTCGCTGCCGGGCATGAAATATTTCGTGTTTTCTTCTACCACGATGGCGTTAACAATGCGACGCGTCTTGCCGTACCACCACAGGATGATCGCAATGTTGCCAAACAATGGTCTGAACTGGCGCTGGAAAACGATCTCGACATGGTGGTCTGTATCGCAGCGGCACAACGTCGCGGCATCATGGACGCCGCTGAAGCAAAACGACAGGGTCTGGATGCAGATAATTTGATGGCAGGTTTTCGTATCTCTGGTCTTGGCCAGTTAATCGAAGCAGGCATCGAATCTGATCGCCTGATTGTCTTCGGCGCATAGACTGAGTAAGCAGGAGAATAAAGTGGCAATTAAAAAATTCATGTACACTAACCGCAAAGCACCCTACGGCACCGTTTACGCCCTGGAGTCATTAGAGGTGGTTTTAATCGGCGCAGCGTTTGATCAGGACGTTAGTCTGGCATTTATCGGCGACGGCGTTTACCAGCTAACCAAAGGCCAAACAACCGAAGCCATCGGTCAGAAAAACTTTTCACCCGTCTATGCTGCGCTGGGCGATTACGACGTTAATAAAATTTATATCGAAAAAGAATCCCTTGAAGAACGTGGCCTAAGCTTAGACGATCTTCAGCATCTGGTCTGGGAAGACGAAGACGAAGACTGGGCCGAAAAAGACTCTATCCGTCTGGTCAGTCGCTCGGAATTAGCGGATGTTATGACTGAACAAGAAATAATACTAAGTTTCTAAAAAGACGAAAATAAATATCAAGAGATTATTATGGGACTATTGCACACAGTAAATAAATCACCCTTCGAATCCAATACTTTCGACACCTGTCTTGGTTATGCATTAGACGGTTCTACCGTTTTACTTATCGAAGACGGTGTTTATGCGGCGACCATAGGTACCCGCGCGTCAGAAAAAATCCAACAAAAAATACAAAGCAATAATGATGTCAGCTTTGCTGTACTCGGCCCGGACCTACAAGCTCGCGGACTGGAAAATAAACTGGCTGATGGTATCAAAGTCGTCGATTACGAAGGCTTTGTTAACTTAGTGGCTGAACACGACTCTGTTCAATCCTGGCTTTAATTAATAACAAACATTACTTTTTAACTTTTTGCACACACGAGGATACAAACATGCCTATCGAAGTAAACGGAAAATCATTTGAGACTGACGAAGAAGGCTACCTGGCCAACTTAAGCGAATGGGAGCCAGCAATAGGCGAAGCCATGGCTGCAGCCGAAGACCAGGATTTAACCGACGAACACTGGGATATCATCAATTTTTTACGTGACTACTACGAAGAATATCAAATCGCACCCGCCGTTCGCGTACTGACAAAAGCGGTCGGTAAACGTCTGGGTAAAGATAAAGGCAACAGCAAATACCTTTACGAGTTATTCCCGTACGGCCCTGGTAAACAAGCATGTAAATATGCCGGCCTACCTAAACCAACAGGCTGCGTATAACCTGACCAAGAAATATTTTTATCTGCATAAAAGACAGAAATAAACATGGTAACCGCCTGCATTGTCATTTCGATCGGATGTGATTGCTACATGGATGTAGCGTATCAGGGTAATGCAGGAACAATGACCGAGAAATCTGTTTCTACTGTAACGGTAAATAATAAGATTTCTCCCTCTGGTCGAAATGACACACATTAATGACATACATCAACGTCTGATTTATAACCAAGAGTTAGTTTAATGAGCGCACTTAGTATTTTATACGTCGTACTATTTTATGTGGCAATGATCACATTAGTCGTTGGCGTCACCAACAAAATGCTGCAATACAAGCGTGTACCTGCACCGTTAAAAATCGCTGTCACCCCTGCACCATTAACAAGAAGAGGTGTGGTCTACCGTTTTTTTACCGAAGTGGTTCTGTTTAATAGCCTGTTCCGCGCGACCAAATGGACCTGGCTTTTTGGCTTTTTATTCCACGCTTCGCTGTTATTGGCATTCTTTAGACACCTGCGTTATGTGATTTCACCCGACGCATTTATCTGGCCATTGGCTAATAATCTACTGGTGCAAAGTTTTGGTCACTACGCTGGTTTTGCCATGCTCATCGGCCTACTCGGACTATTGGCCAGACGCATCTTTGTCGACCGGGTCCGCTATATTTCTTCACCGTCCGATTACCTAATGCTGTTATTAATAATGGGTATTGCTGTAACGGGTTTACTGATGTCTTATGTTGCGCACACAGATATCATTCAGCTTAAAGCATTCATCATGGGGTTATTTCTGCTCGACTGGCAGAATTTACCTGGCGATACTGTATTACTGGTTCACCTCACCATGGTGCTATTTTTGATGATGATATTTCCTATTAGCAAACTGTTACACGCGCCGGGTTTATTTATGGCGCCAACACGTTACCAGGTTGATAACCCGCGTGAAGTACGTCACTTATCACCCTGGGGCGCAGAGATCGAAGCCAATGATGGACGTAATACTTAACAAAGCGTTAATGTTTTTACCCATGATAACGAACGATAAAACGGGACGTAACGATAACTGAGAAACATAATGGCTATTAAATACGATGTACCAGAAACGCACGAATTCCCCATCATTCCTTCCATCATGGAAGGTGCGATGGCGCACAGCGCACCTTTTCTCGCCAATAAAGAATTCCAGTCTGGCATGGGCTTTCCCAGTGCAGAAGAACCCGGTCAGTTAATCGACGGCTGGAAAGAAAAATTTCTCGAATTATTGCAGGACAAACTCAACAAGTATCGCTCTTTACTGGTGTTTATGGACACTTGCGTCAAGTGCGGTGCCTGCACCGACAAATGCCATTATTTTATTGGCACCGCTGACCCTAAAAATATGCCGGTTGCCCGTCAGGACTTATTGCGCAAAGTGTACCGTCGTTACTTCACCTTTGCCGGTAAATATTTTCCCTGGCTGGTAGGTGCTGTCGATCTTACCGAAGATGTCATTAAAGACATGTACAGTTATTTTCATCAGTGTTCTGAATGTCGTCGTTGTGCTGTGTTCTGCCCTTTTGGTATCGATACCGCTGAAGTCACCATGGCGGCCAGAGATATGTTGGCGCAGATCGGTATGGGACAAAAATATTCGAACCAGATTATTCCTAAAATACATAAAATTGGCAACAATCTTGGCCTGCCAGAACCCGCTATGCTCGACACTCTCGAGGGTCTTGAAGAGGGAATAGAAGAAGAAACAAATGTAAAAGTACGCCTACCACTGGATGAGAAAGGTGCAGAAGTTTTACTGGTAACACCCTCGGCTGACTTTTTCGCTGAACCACATATCGATGGCTTAATCGGTTATGCCAAAGTCTTTCATGCCGCTGGCGTAACCTGGACGTTAAGCTCAAAAGCCTCTGAAGCCGCTAATTTTGGTTTATTCATCGGCAACTACGAACAAATGCGTCAGATTTCACTGCGTATCCGCGATGCCGCAAAAGAGCTTGGTGTTAGACGTCTTATCTTTGGCGAATGCGGCCATGCATGGCGCGTGGCTTACAACCACTTAAACACACTAGCTGGGCCATGGGATTTTCTTGACCAGAACTACCCTATCCCACAGCACATTCTCGAATTTACCAAGGATTGTCTGGATCGTAATTTATTGAATATCGATAAATCTGAAAACGATCACATGACATTAACTTTCCATGACTCATGCAACATCGCACGTGCTTCACGTATCGGCGACGAACCTGGAAGTCAGTTCACCACACCGCGTGAAGTTATCAAGGCCGTGTGCAACAACTTCCATGACATGTCAGTCGATACCATCAATGACCAAACTTTTTGCTGTGGCGGTGGTGGCGGTTTGTTAACTGACGATCTCATGGAACTTCGCATCAAGGGCGCGCAGCCTCGTATGGAATCATTAAAAAATGTGGTCGCTGACCACGGTGTAACACACATGGCCGCCATATGTGCCATCTGTAAATCGCAGTTCACTAAAGTCTTACCGTATTACGGCATGACCATGGATCAAATAGTTAGTGTGCATCAACTGGTCAGCAACGCGATTGTTCTAGAAGGCCAAGGTGAAGCATCAGAAGATAACGAAGCCGTAGAAGAAGCCGCTTAAGTTGTCATGACCCAAAATTAAACATAGCATTTATTATCGCATCATTATTGACAAACACCCTGGAAAAGCACCCAGGGTAAAGCAACAGGAGAACTGGCATGGCCACTTCGAAACAAGATATGCAAGACAATAAGTTAACCTTCAGAATGTTTGAAGATGGCGATTTTGTCGATAAAAATTTTAGCCAGCAAATCTTCAAAGAAGACACTTCACACAAGTGTCCAACTTATGTGCATCGCACACCGCCTTGTCAGGGCAGCTGTCCTTCCGGCGAAGATATTCGTGGCTGGTTAGATATCGTGCGTGGTATCGAGCTGCCTCCTGAAGGTGTTTCCATGCAGGAATATGCTTTTCGCCGCTCTACTGATGCTAATCCATTCCCTTCCATGATGGGCCGTGTATGCCCAGCACCTTGCGAAACCGGCTGTAACCGCAACAGCGTCGAAGAATTTGTAGGCATTAACTCTGTCGAACAATACATCGGCGACACTGCGTTTAAAGAAGGTTTTAAATTTGATAACAGCGCCGAAATGACCGGTAAAAAAGTCGCAATCATCGGTGGTGGCCCTGCGGGAATGGCCGCCGCTTATCAGCTACGCCGTAAAGGTATTGCCTCAACTATCTTTGATGACCACGCCGAGCTCGGCGGTATGATGCGCTACGGTATCCCCGGTTACAGAACACCCCGCGATTACTTAAACAACGAATGCCAACGCATACTCGACATGGGCAACATCGACACACGTTTAAATACCCGTGTTGGTCGCGATGTTAGCGTCGAAGAAATTGAAAATGAATATGATGCCGTGTTATGGGCATTAGGATGTTGGACCGGCCGCAGTGTGCCATTAGAAGGTTGGGATGAAACACCCAACTGTGTATCAGCGGTTAAGTTTCTCGAACAATTCAACAAGGGTGAGATGAAATACACCAGCAAAAAAGTGCTGTGTATTGGTGGTGGCGATACCTCTATCGACGTTGTTTCAGTATCACGACGTATCGGCACACTGGCCGATTATAACGAAATGCCAGAAACCGTTGTTAACGGCGACACATCTCACGCTGATCACGACGCATCGACCAATGTGCCTTGCGAGCAAGTAACCCTTACCGCACTGTTCAAAAAAGAAGCCATGACAGCGGCTGAACACGAAGTTGATGACGCCACTATCGAAGGTGTTACGTTCATGAACGAGGTCATGCCTATCGAGCTCATCCGTGACGCTGATGGTCGCGCTACCGGCATGAAATTTGTCGACTCCACCTGGGAAAACAATGCACCTGTCGCTGTTGAAGGTGGTAAAGAGTACCTCGTCGAAGCCGACATCATTGTCGCTGCGATTGGTCAGGGCGGTAACCTGGAAGGTCTGGAAGACTTCAACAATGGACGCAACCTTATGGACGCGGATAACATGTTCCGCGTACCGGGCAAAGAAAATCACTTTGCCTGTGGCGACATCGTACGCCCTCACCTGTTAACCACGGCAATCGGTCAGGCTTATATTGTTTCTGCAACTATCGAAAATCACTTCAATAATATCGAATTGAAAAAACGTCCTAAAGTTGATGTGCATCACTTCAACCTTGCCGATAAATTAATAGAATCAGGTTTAGCTGTTGACGCATACGATGCCAACGAACACCTCGATGACGCTTCACGTGGCACTGAAACATCGAGTTACGCTATCCATAATTTCGAAGACCGTTCACAACAGGAAATCATCTCTGCCGATAACCTATTCCTTGGCCACTTTGGCTATGAAGCACGAAATATTCGCGACACGGATATACCTTCTTCTGACGAGGTATTGGGTCACTTTACCGAACGACAAATCAGCTTTGAAGAAGAAAAAGCGGTAGCAGAAGCGGGACGTTGCATGAGCTGCGGCATGTGTTTCGAGTGTGATAACTGTGTTATCTATTGCCCACAAGATGCCGTCTTCCGTGTAAAGAAAGACAGCAAAACCACCGGACGTTACGTGGATACCGATTACAACAAATGCATCGGTTGTCATATTTGTTCTGACGTATGCCCGACGGGCTATATCGACATGGCACTGGGTCAAGGTTGATTGGGTCATGGCTAGTTGGACTATGACTAACGTGGTTGCGGGTGTTTTCATGATCAGAGCTTTACAATGTCTGCTTGCATTGTTCACCGTCATGCTGGTATCGACATCGGTACTTGCAGGCAATGAACTATCTTCCTCACTGTTTCCTACGGTTGTAGAACCTGCCGATAAAAGTCTGACATGCATACAGCCTGAAGACGAGATGCGTAGGAACCACATGAACTACATCTTGCATGAACGTAACGAAACCGTGTACCAAGGTATTCGCAATGAACCTGGCAGCCTCGCAGCGTGTATCGATTGCCATGTGGAACCGAATAGCCAGGGTGAAATCGCTGGCATAGAAAGCAAGCAACACTTTTGCAGTGCATGTCATCAACATGCCGCGGTACAAATCGACTGCTTCGAATGCCACGCTGATCGTCCGCAAAAATATATCACACGTGCCGGACAAACATCGTCTACACCATCCATTGCACAACAACTACAACAGACACTTCGTCGTCATGAAAATGTAAACGAAAGCGATACGCAGCAATGAACAAACAACCGAATAATAATCTATCAATTAGTAGCTTGGCCTCAACACAGGTGGTAGAAGTGAAAAACTCTTTTGATGAATCAAGACGTACCTTCTTATCTAAAGCAGCCGTCGCCGGCACCATAACACTCGCACCTGGGTTGCTATTACACTCGACTGCACAAGCTGCAACAAAAGACACTAGCCTCGCGTCATCAATGGGTAATATTTCTAACCGTAAAAACAATGAACCGGTCAGCAGTAAGAATCGCTGGGGTTTGTTAATCGACACCAGCAAATGCGCTAGCGGCTGTACAGATTGTGTCGATGCCTGTAACGAAGAAAACGGTTTGACTGGTAATAACAGACCCGAAACCGATACCCAGTACATTCGTAAAGTTACCCTAAAAGAAAAATCCACAGGCCATGAACTGTCACTGCCGTTAATGTGCCAGCACTGTGAATCAGCACCCTGTGTCGATGTATGCCCAACAGGTGCATCCTTTCTTCGTGCCGACGGTCT
>JAESSQ010000032.1 GCA_016764035.1 Gammaproteobacteria bacterium | reverse complement strand
GTTGTGTTGCTCGACCGCTCCAGCCATGAATCAGTAAGATTATGTCGCCTGTTTCCCCCCATTGGTAGGTGGCAATCTTTTTACCGTTTATTTCATGATGCTTAATCAGTGCAGAGTCACGCGCTGCTTGCTCAGAATTTGGTGTGTTGTAGCGCTGTGGTGTAATCCATAGACTGTACGCGGCACATCCGGTAAGTGACGGTGAAATGTGCCCGCCTATTTTAAAAGCGAGTTGAAATATTTTTAGAAGCAATGGAATAGGGCGTGAATCGAGAGTGGTTGTTGATTTGAGGTCGCTGATTTGTGTCGTTTGAATGTGCATCGTATTTTCTGCCTTATCTTTATTATAAATGTGATTTGGTGTAATTAGTTTTGTTTTAAAACTGTTGCTAAATGCAACTAAAGCATAAATAGTTGCTAAATGCAACTATTATCTTTAAGGTATTGTTATGAAAAATAGTTATCTTGATGACATGAACTGTTCACTTGCGAATGCCCTGGAGCTTATTGGTGAGCGATGGACGCTATTAATTCTGCGCGAAGCGTTCTATGGCTCGTGTCGATTTGAGGATTTTCAGCAACATTTGGGTATTGCTCGAAATATTCTGACAGCCAGATTAAGTAAGTTATGTGACAGTGGTGTTTTGCAACGGGTACCTGTTAAAGAAGGCGCAAAACGGCATGAATACCGGTTAACGCCAATGGGTAGAGATTTGTTTCCGGCTTTAATTGCGCTGAATCAATGGGGAGATCGATGGCTGCATGATGCGGGTGCGCCTGTACAATTTGTTGAGCATGCAACAGGACAAGAGATTTCAGCTGTTTCAATACAAGCTGAAGATGGTCGAAAACTCGATGCACGAGACCTGATAATACTTCCTGGTCCAGGTGCCAATACTAAAACGAAAGTTCGGTTACGCTTGTTGCAATTAGCCTGGGAAAAACATAACAGAGACAAATAATGCTGTTTCTATATTGTTATAGAATACTTATAACCTTGTAATAATTGTTGATAACTGGCAATGTCATTCAAATAAAATACGTTGAAGTAATTCAGTTTAAATTAATAAAGGTGCAATGATATGGCTTATAAATGTGATGTATGTGGTATGGGTGTTGGTTCTATGACGTGTGCAGAGTGTGGTAAAGAATTAGAGCACGATACGATTAAGACGGAGGATGGTACAACTGTACATGTCTCAAAATGTCCTGACGGTCATGGTATGGTGAAATCACCCATGTGTTGTGGCCAGGATATGGCAAGTAAGTAAGATAAAAATTACGATAGTGTTCATAAAAAAAGCAGCTTAATAGCTGCTTTTTTTATGAAAAATCTAAAACATGTGTTAGTCAAATTTTCGAATAACACCGGTGACGACACCTAAAACTTCCACCTCTTCGTTTTTAAGAAGTATCGCTTTCATATCAGGGTTGGCTGGCTGTAAACGAATGCCATTGGCTTCGATATAAAACTTTTTTAGTGTTACTTGTTCGCCGTTGATGAGTGCAACAACAGACTGCCCATTCTCAGCAGATTGTTTCTTTTCTATGATGACGATATCGCCATCCTGAATGTTGTCGTCGATCATGGAGTGGCCAGATACGCGTAATGCATAGGTATCTTTGCGTACCATGTTGGCGGGTACGTTTACTTGTTCGTTATCTTCAATGCGTTCAATCGGTTTGCCTGCTGTAATTTTACCTAATAAAGGGATGGCCACTAGATTGCATAATGCATTATCCGTTTCTTCATCAATAACGTCGAGGTTAGGTGTCCAGACAGGGCGTCGGTGCTTGGGTAATAGCAGTGATATATTATTCATATTTATTATTATTTTTATAATCTAGATGTAACTAAAAGCATAGCTTATATCCAGTAAAATATATACTTGTAAATATTCTGGTTCAGATTTATAGTTTTTAGATGATTTATCTACATATTTGATAGAGGTGAAATGATTTTATCTTCCTTGAACGCGGGTACAGGCCGATTGATTTTGAGAATTGGCTTGGGCGCTTTGTTACTGTTTCATGGCATCGCAAAAATATTGCACCCGGCATCGCTCGATTTTATTGGTGGTATGTTGGTGGCGAATAACTTGCCATCAGTATTAGCCTACGGCGTATACGTCGGTGAAGTTATCGCGCCGATGATGGTGATAGTTGGTTATTACACCAGAATAGGTGGGCTGCTAATCGCTGTAAACATGACGTTTGCATTATTTCTTGTGCACAGCGATGAATGGTTAAGATTAACTGAGCACGGCGGATCCGCCATTGAATTGCAGCTGTTTTATTTGATATCCGCGTTGGCTATGGTTTTTTTGGGCAGTGGGAAATATGCATATAAACAGGATTGATAACGGCAAAATATTATTTTTGGTATTTGCATAATTATATTTTATCGAATAATTACGTTACGTTAACCTATGTGTAACTCTTCCATGAAGTAGCAGACACAATCTTGTCTTATAGCTTTTGTGTTGGTGGTAAACATTGCCAGTGTTACCGTTTTTTTTAAAACAAGGTGGTCGTTTTTTCTTTCGATATATTCATTGCTTATATCCTCGTCACTTTCATTACTGACAAGTAACAGCTTTTCCTTGGTAGAGTTAGCGGTGGCAAATTCGGTGCCAGATTGAATCTGTTGGAAATTTTTCTCTTCCAGCTTTTTATTTAAGATAATATCACCGTCACTGGAAGCCTGTTCAGAAAGCACGACTGTTTTAGGGATAATGACACGCGCAATGGTGTGATAGAGCGTTATTTCACTTTTCTCCGGTGGCCGTAGTCCTTCCATTTGTAAAACAGTTTCCAAGAATTGCAGGGCATGATCTACGCCAGATTTGTCGCCTGATTGTCCGCACTCAAGCACGACGGAAGGGCAAAAGTCAGAAAACGCTGAAGACTGAACACCTTTAGGCGTGGTGAAATAAACTGCGACATCACTAAACTTTGATGCCAGCACAAGACCATGAGGGTTGAGGTTATTGATGCAGGCGTAATGCGGATTTTTACCTGTGTTGTTGTGGATGTCGATACTGGCGAAGGGTTTGTTTTTCTGCATGATGTTGGTCACAGTCTGCATTATATCTTTGTCTGCGGATTCGTTGTGATGACTGCCTGGCCAGATACGATTGTAATCATCCTGTGTGTCCAGATGTCGTTGATTTCTTTCGGCGGCAGCAACATTGCCAATAAACAAAGATACTGCTCGAGGTAGTGTTTTATGTCGGTACTTTTGTAACAGACGTTGTATGGCATAAAAACCGGTGGTTTCATTGCCATGTAATAAAGTGCAGATAAATAACGGTTGTTTATTGGTACCGTTTAAATGAAACAGAGTTGGTGCGCCAAGTATATTATTTAATTCCTCAACGTTTGCGTTAAGTAGTGCGTCGGGTATATGTATCATTTCATTTAGCATGGTGTCTTTTTTCTGAGGTTAATTTATAAATGGTTTTCATTACTATGTTCGATGTCCCATTCGTGAATGGGGCGACCAGACATCTGGTTTTTTAGATAAGTTAAGGTAAGCAGAGTTCTATTATTTTGATGTGTATCTAAAAAGTTTAACTGCCACTGACTGCCGGTTTTATTAGATTCAGCACGTTGCTGAATAATAGAAAGGTAGCGTTGTGTATCTTTTTGATTAATGCCTAAATCGTACAAACCGGATTCGGCTTCGATTAATAGTTTATCAAGAATAATTTTTTGCAATGGTTGGGTGTTTTTGTTGAGCCACTGTGTTTTATGTTTTAGTCCGAGCTGTGCGCAGCGATAAAAATTATTTTTTGCGTCAGTAAAATGCATAATGTGTTCAGGTGGGTTTTCCATTGTTGCATAGTGATGTACCAGTCCGTAATAAAAAGCGATGTTAGCAATATTGTCTACAGTGGTCGGTGCACTTGCACATACGCGGTGTTCGATTCGCAGATGAGGTGTACCATCAGTATCAAAACCAATCAATGGACGGTTCCAGCGCCAGATAGTGCCATTATGTAAGCGTAAATGTCTTACGTCGTGAATTTTAGTTTGGTAATGCACAGGCAAAAGAATAGGGAAATGTTCAAGGTTTTCCTGAAAGCATTCAAATAGAGAGCTGCGTATATAATCTGAACCAAAACTGACACGATGTACGGGACCTGAGGCTGCGCCACCATAACCACCGGTAGGAACAGACTGCTCAAAAACAGGTATGCGTGTTTCCTGCCATAAGCGTTGCCCAAATAGACACGGTGAGTTAGCGCTGATAGCAACCATCGGTGCGGATAACAGTACCGACGCATTGTAATAACGCGCAGCAACGTCTTGCGGTACCTGTATATGTATTTGTAGTGATGTAGCCGCAGCTTCCAGCATTACATCTTTATGTTTGACATGTAAATTTTCTGTGCCATTGATGTTTAATGCTATTTCAACACCTTTGCGCTGACGTAAAACTTGTTCATTAAGTGCTTTATAACGATCGAGTAGGGAAATATTTTTAAGTGTGAGGTCGCTATCTTGCAAGGTGGGCAAAATACCAATGCCGAGTACCTGACTGTCGAGAGACTTAGCCGTTACTACGCATTGTTGCCACAGACTATCCAGTTTGGTTTCAAATGTCGAAAGAACCTTGTTTGATAATTTTTCTGGTTCAACATTTAGTTCGATATTAAATTTTGCTAGCTCAGGGCTGAGTAGGGCATTGTTAGCCTGTTCGAGAAATGTTGTATTGATAGCAGCGGGTTTTCCGGCGTTATTGATGAGCCAGGCTTCAAGTTCATAACCTGCCATTTTACTGGCGGTAGAAAATTTGTTTTCGTCAAACCAGTTTTTTAGCAACATTGTTTCATCTTTTAAATGAGAACTGAATTGCTGGTAATCGGTTTTAGTAAAGCGGGTATATTGAATTTCTTCGCCCATGAAGTAAGTTTAGTATAAACGGTGATCGCAAGGGTATGTTTTCTTGCTAATTATATTCGTTAGTTTTAATGGTATAAAGATGAAAGTGGGTTGATAATTTTTTAGTTATGAGTGTTTTTGAAAAAAACGGTTTACATTTTAATCATAAAGTTGTAAAAATACACATAACAAATTATTGAGGTGTTTAGAAAAACAGTATAAAGCTAAAATTTATTTCGCATTGTTTATTAACCGTTAATTAACCAGTTCCGGGGTGTATATATGTCGAGAAAACATGGTCGAGCGAAAAGGCAAAAAAATAAATTACAGGCACTAGATTACCTATCGGAGGATAACGTAGTCATCGACTTCCACTCCTCTCCACACAACGACTCATATTCCCCCTCTCGTAAACAAAACACCTCTCCAGCAAAAAAGATAAAACCCATACAGGCAAAAAACAAAGCACAAGACTTGTTTATGTCTGCGATAAAAACACACACCTTAATCTTTGGTCTGGGGCCTGCAGGTACCGGTAAGAGTTATTGTACGGCGGCGATGGCGGCACAGGCTCTTATCGCAGGGGATATTGACCGTATAGTTTTCACACGCCCTGCAGTAGAAGCTGGCAATAGCATGGGTTTCTTGCCCGGCAAGCTGGATGAGAAGTTTGATCCTTATTTCAGTGCATTTAAATCCTGCCTGATTAGCAATGCAGGAAAAGGCGTGATCGAATGTGCGATAAAAAACGGTAATATTACGGTAGAGCCTCTGGCCTATATGCGTGGCAAAACTTATAACCGTGCCTTTGTTGTATTGGATGAAGCACAGAACTGTACAGCCGAAGAAATGAAAATGTTTATGACGCGTATCGGTAGGGAATCAACCGTTGTTATTAACGGTGATTTAAGCCAGAAAGATATTCG
>JAESSQ010000031.1 GCA_016764035.1 Gammaproteobacteria bacterium | reverse complement strand
TTCCCTCCATACTGTGTTGGTGAAACCGGAATGGTTGGCTCGCCAAAACGTCGCGAAATTGGCCATGGCCGTTTAGCAAAACGTGGTGTGCTAGGGGTTATGCCATCGGAAGAAGAATTTCCTTACACGATTCGTGTTGTTTCAGAAATTACTGAATCTAACGGGTCAAGTTCAATGGCGTCTGTTTGTGGTACAAGTTTGGCGTTGATGGATGCAGGTGTACCTATTAAAGCCGCTGTTGCCGGTATTGCGATGGGCTTGATAAAAGAAGGCGATGATTTTGCGGTTCTTTCAGACATTCTTGGTGATGAAGATCATCTTGGTGATATGGACTTTAAAGTGGCTGGTTCAGCAGACGGTACCTGTGCATTACAGATGGATATCAAGATTGACGGCATTACAAAAGAAATTATGCAGCAGGCATTGGACCAGGCCAAAGTAGGTCGTAACTTTATTTTGGACGAAATGAATAAAGTGCTGTCAGAAACCAATACTGAAATGTCTGAGTATGCGCCTCGTTACCTAAATATAAAGATACACCCTGATAAAATTCGTGACGTTATCGGTAAAGGCGGTGCAGTAATTCGTGCCTTAACAGAAGAGACAGGTGCAACCATCGATATTGACGATGATGGTAATATTAAGATAGCTTCTAGTGATCTTGCTGCGGCCGAAGAAGCTAAAAAGCGTATCGAACAGATCACTTCAGATGCTGAAGTTGGTATGACATATAACGGTACGGTTAAAAAGATTATGGATTTCGGTGCTTTTGTAGAAATTCTGCCAGGTAAAGACGGTTTGGTACATATATCTCAAATCAGTGAAGAACGTGTAGAAAACGTCAGTGACAAACTTTCTGAAGGTGATGTTGTGAAAGTTAAAGTACTGGAAATAGATCGTCAGGGTAGAATACGTTTAAGTATGAAAGAAGTTGAAGGTGCAGCGGCTTAGCCCATTCTAACTTAAGGCAATAAAATGGAGCTTCGGCTCCTTTTTATTGCCTGTTAAATGAGGGTTTCATAGAAATTTTATTTATAAATTAAGTGTGTATATTAAGCAATATGCACTACAATTATTAAAAATAATAATACATAAGGTTAGTAAACCTTGGGGGAAGTATGGATAACACAATTAAAATTATTCGTGGATTAGCGATAGGTAATGTACTTGTTTTTGGACTGGCTGCATGCTCTAGTACACCAGCACCCTGGACACAGACGGATGAATCACCGTGGGAAGAGACACAGGCATCTGAAAAGATTGTGGAAGATTCATCGTTAAATGATCCTGTTTTACTTGCAGACCCAGAGCCGGAACTGATTGTACTGCAAGAGCCAGAGATGGAAGAGGCGCCTGAAATTATGGCTGTTGTTGTGGTAGAAGAGTTAACCGTCGAGCAAGAAATAATGGCGTTGGCTGAAACAGATTATGCGGTTCAGGTATTTGCATCTAAATCACTTGAAAATATAGAACGATTTAAAAGCAATAATGATTTAGCAGGATTGACGATAGTTAAAACAGATCTTTCTGGGTCTATGATTTTTGTACTGGTTGATTTATATTCTGACCGTGAGACGGCTAATAAAGCAGCAGCAGACCTTGAAATGAAAATGGGCGCAACACCATGGGTGCGTTCGGTAGCTGGCTTGCAATCAGTAGTTATGCAATAAAGTCATTGTTTATTTCAAGAAGGCCGGTTTTTCCGGCCTTTTTTGTTTCAGTTATTTTAGTGTCTATTAAATCCTCTGTGTGTGCATTCGAGTGTTGGGTAGTCCCTTTCTATGTGAGCTAAATTCAGGCATGTTTATGTCATTAAATTTACCTAAAAATTTCTTGATGTAGTTATATAAAGGCTGTAAAAATAGACAGACCTTGCAACTTATTTAAGGTAGTATCTGTCCAATTTCGCAATGACGTTTCCGAAGACGCATTGTTTATGGCTATCGCAATATATGGTAATTCAACTTATACAATTTCATCAATTATTACGTCCTATTAAAGCCGTGTTTTTAATGTTTCTGATAGTAAGCATTACGGCTTGTGGGCAACTCATTGCGAATGCTAAAAAAGAATTCGCACAAGATTTGTCGACTACGATACTGGGTTTTAATGACCCAGAAACGATTAAAAAAGCTGTTCCAGCCTATTTGATTTTAATAAGCAGCATGATAAAAGGTGACCCCGATAATCCTGATTTATTAGAATCGGGTGCGCAGTTATATTCTGCCTATGCATCAGGTTTTACCGATAGTGAAGAAAGTAAAAAAGCATTGGCTGATCGTGCTTATCTTTACGCAAATCGTGCGTTATGTATACGTGAACCGACTTTTTGTGATGCTGAAACATTATCTTATTTTGACTTTAAAAAAAGCTTAGCCAGAATTGATGTCGTAAATACTGAATCATTATTTGTTTTTGTAAGTAGTTGGGCAGGCAAAATTGAAGCAAACAGTTCTGACTGGAACGCCATCGCAGAATTACCTAAAGTTAAGGCGGGAATTCAACGTGTTTTAGAGCTCGATGAAACGGTGAGTAATGGTAATGCGCATCTTTACATGGCGGTAATGGAATCATTATTACCACCGACACTAGGTGGTAAACCAGAATTGGCTAAACAACATTTTGATCGTGCCATCGAGTTATCCAACGGTAATAATTTGATGGCAAAAGTTTTGTATGCAGAAAAATACGCAAAGATGTTATTCGATCGTCAGCTCCACGATAAATTACTTAAGGAAGTATTAGAAGCAGACGTAGAAAAAACTAATCAAATATTAATAAATACCCTCGCTAAACAAAAAGCAGCGGCGCTATTACTTGAAGGCGACGAGTATTTTTGATTTTTACTTTATGACGTTTATCCACAACGATGAATCGAGATTACTTTAAATGCACCTGAGCATTTACATGATTAAAGAGAACCAGCAATGAAACATGCAGTTAGAAAGTTAGCAATCATATTAGTAACAACAGTAATTGCTTTGAATGCGACGATGGTCGGCGCTAAAACAATAAAAATTGCCACGCTTTCACCTGAGGGAACTTTCTGGATGAAGCATATGCGTGTTGGCGCAAAAGAGATTTTAGTAAAAACACAGGGTAGAGTTAAGTTTAAATTCTATCCTGGTGGTGTTATGGGTAATGATGAAAACGTATTAAGAAAAATACGTATTGGGCAATTACACGGTGGTGCGCTGACACTTGGAACACTAGCACATACCACACCAGACGTGACGCTCTATAGTCTTCCTTATTTATTTACCAGTTTAGATGAAGCCGCCGAAGTAAGGAAAACAACGGATCCTATGTTAACGAAAGCAATCGAAAAAAATGGTTTTGTTAATTTTGGTTTTGCTCAGGCGGGGTTTACCTATTTGATGTCAAATAAACCAATACGTAGCCTGGATGATCTGAGAAAACGAAAATCCTGGATTCCTGAAAAAAGTGATGTAGGTTTGTCTGTTTATCGCTATGTTGGCGTTTCACCTATTGCATTGCCATTGTCAGATGTTTTAACAGCACTGCAAACCGGTTTGATTAATACTATCGTTACGTCACCAATAGGTGCATTGGCTCTGCAGTGGCACACGCATATTAAATATGTCACAGATCAACCATTAAATTATTTAGTAGCAATGTTGATAATTGATAAAAAAACATTTAATAAGTTAGGTGACGCGGATCAAAAAGTTGTACGAGAAACGATGGTTAATGTTTATAAAAAAATTGATGAGCAGAATAGAGTGGATAATATCGCAGCTCGTGAGGCCTTGATTAACCAGGGTGTGCAATTTATTAAAATAAGCGAGCAGGAAAAAGTAGAATGGGAGAAAATCGATAATTTTGTTATCAAGGAAATGATTAAAAAGTACAAATACAATAATGATTTGTATAATGCAGTAACCATTAAAAAGCTCGACGCGCCTAAACTACATTAGTTGTTTACCTATCTTTGAGTAATAAAAGAACATTTATTCAATAACATCGATGAAAGCAATAGATAACAAAGTCTTAAGAATTATTAATGCTTTCGAAGATAGTATGTTGGTGTTAATACTTTCGAGTATGATCATTTTGGCGGTATATCAAATCATATCAAGGAACATATTTTCTGAAGGTGTTGTATGGATAGACCCTTTATTGAGAACATTGGTTTTGTGGATTGGCCTGTCAGGTGCGGTGGTTGCAACACGTACAGATAACCACATTAAAATTGATATTTTTACGAAATACTTCCCAGCGAAATATCTTCCATATATTTCACGTACTGTTTATTTATTTACACTACTCGTTTGTTTATTAATCGCCTGGCACGCTTCACGGTTCGTTTATAGTGAATATGAGTATGGCACCATAGCCTTCTCAGGCGTGCCTGCCTGGCTTACAGCTATTATAATTCCACTAAGTTTTTTTCTTATTGCCATACGCTATGGTGTATTACTGTTTTCGCCGCAGATTATTCAGTCTGACTTGTCCACGTCTGGCGACACTAAAAAGTAGTCATGATTAGCGCACTTTTTTTAACACTGTTAATTATACTGGGTGCGCCACTGTTCGCCATCATAGCCACCAGTGCACTTATCGGATTTAATAGTGCAGATATAGATCTTTCGGTGATAGCTATTGAAATATACCGTATTGTTGATACGCCCGTATTGCTTGCCATTCCTCTGTTTACTTTTGCGGGTTATGTATTAGGTGAGAGCCAGGCGTCTCAACGCCTGGTACGAGTTACCAATGCGTTATTGGGCTGGATGCCCGGAGGCCTTGCCGTTGTCTCGTTGTTCGCCTGTGCCTTTTTTACAGCGCTTACCGGTGCTTCAGGTGCAACCATTATTGCGCTCGGTGCGATTTTATACCCGGCCATGAAACAGGCAGGTTATTCTGAACGATTTAACTTGGGTCTAATCACTTCATCGGGTAGTTTAGGTCTACTCTTTCCGCCATCAATTGCATTAATTTTGTATGGTGTCGTTGCTCAACAAATGGATCTTGAGCAATCCGTCGCCATCTCTGATCTATTTGTTGCTGGTTTACTGCCTGGGCTTTTAATGTTGGCACTCTTAGTTGCATGGAGCATGTATAAGAGTGTCGATGATAAAATAGCAACAACCAAGTTTGATGCTAAAGAATTAATCAGCGCATTACGTGAATCCATGTGGGAAATACCGTTACCTATACTTTTGGTCAGTGGTATTTATAGCGGTTACATTGCTGTATCTGAAGCTGCCGCCTTTGCAGTGTTGTACGTGTTAATTGTTGACGTGATTATTTTACGTGAAATAAAAGTTATGCAGATACCCTCCATTATGCGTGAGTCAATGGTGTTGGTTGGTGGTGTTTTAATAATATTGGGCGTGTCCTTGGCGTCAACTAATTATCTTATCGATGCAGAGATACCCTCGAAACTATTTAACTTTATACGTGAGCACATCGACAGTAAGATAACCTTTTTAATACTGTTAAATATCTTCTTACTTTTATTAGGTATGATTCTCGATGTGTTTTCAGCGCTCGTTCTTATCGTGCCTTTAACATTACCTATTGCTGTTGGCTATGGTATACACCCGATACATTTTGGCATTATTTTCTTAGCAAATATGCAGATAGGTTATTTTACGCCACCTGTTGGTATGAATTTATTTATTGCCAGTTACCGCTTCAAGAAGCCGATTACCGAACTATATTATGCGACCATTCCGTTCATGTTGATTTTGTTTTGTGCGGTTTTGATTATTACATATTGGCCAGCATTAACCATGTCATTGCTTCAATAAGGTCACTGATTATCTGTGGAAATAGTTGAACGCCATGTGTCTTGCCCGTACTGTGGTGAAGGCATTGAGTTGTTGATAGATGATTCAGTAAGCGAGTCTGATTATTATGAGGATTGCTCGGTTTGTTGTCGGCCTATTCGTGTACAGGTCAGTATTGATTACGATGGCGACTGTCAGATAATCATTTTGCGGGATGATGAGTAGCTGTTCGATTTCGTTTGTATTACCCCACTTGTTTTATTTTTTCAGTTGCCGTCGTGGCAAATTTTTCGGCGAGCAGCATGGGTTTGTCAATATGGTAACCTTGGGCATAATCTACCCCAAGTGTTGTTAACGCATTCATAATCTCAGCATTTTCAACAAATTCAGCAATGGTTTTTATCTTCATGATATGGCCTACCTCATTAATTGAGTTAACCATGGCAGCATCGATGGGGTCATCAATCATACCTTTTACAAAAACACCATCAATCTTTAAATAATCCACAGGAAGACTTTTTAGATAAGAAAAAGACGATAAGCCACTTCCAAAGTCATCCAACGCAAAGCTGCAACCAATTTCTTTTAGACTGTTAATAAAGCAAATGGCTTTATTAAAATTACTAATCGCTGCTGTTTCTGTAATCTCAAAACAAATGTTTTCGGGTGGCACTATACCTATTTCAAATTGCGCACGTATATAGGCGAGTAGCTCTTCACTACCCATAGATTCTCCTGAAAGATTGATAGCTAAATTAGGTAAGTTTTTATGATTGTTATTTTCTGCATATGTATTTAAAAACTCAAAAACATGAACGACCACCCAGTGGTCTATAGCGGACATTAGGTTGTAACGTTCGGCTGCAGGAATGAAACTACCAGGGGAGATTATATTACCGTTTTGATCTAGCATACGTAACAGTATTTCGTAATGTGGTTCGAGGTTATTATTTAGCGGAAGAATGGTTTGTACCATAAGCTGAAAACGATTTTCAGATAGAGCTTTCGGTATTTGTGATGCCCATTGGAGTTCCGAATGCCTTTGAGCGCTATCAGAATCGCTGCTGTCATATATTTTTATTTGATTACGACCTGCGTCTTTTGCAGCGTAACATGCAATATCAGCTTTGCCGAGAATGCCAACGATACTGTCACTGTCTTTGTTAATCTCTACCATACCAATACTGGCACCGATTTTAAATTGCTGTTTGTTCCATATCAGACGATATTGATTGACAAGATGGAGTAATTTTTTTGCAATTTTTTTACCCATTTCGAGATTACAGTTTAGTAATAATACGCCAAACTCATCGCCACCTAATCTTGCGAGGGTATCATTTTCTCTAAATATACTCAGCATCATATTGCTTAATTGACATAACAGTTCATCTCCCGCTACGTGACCACAGGTATCATTGACAATTTTGAATTGATCGAGGTCAATGTAAAGAAGAATATGTTGTTTATCGTTTCTGGTGGCTGAGGTAAGTGCATTTTTCAGTTCACGTTCGAATGCGTAACGATTAACTAACCCTGTAAGTTGATCATGATTGGCCTGGTAGGAGAGTGAATCTTCAGCACGTTTCTTTTCAGTAATATCTCGTCCGTAAAGGTTGACATAATTTGATTCACTAACAGGGGTAAAGGTTAAAAGATAATCGTATGCACCAACACAAATCTCGCTTTCTTGTGTTTTGTTTTTGATCAGTACATCGTTTATTTTTTGTTTCCATTCATCTGGGATATATGTATATTTTTTAATATTCCAGTAATCAACTAATATTTTCGCTGCATCATTACTAAAAATGACTTTACCTGATTTGTCGATTCGCATAACGGGTTCGGGATTTTCTATTGGAAATCTTGCCAATGCTTTTATTTCCAACTCGGAATTTTTTTGTTCCGTTATGTTTGTGCGAATACCAATATATTCGTATGGCTTCCCCTTGTCATTTATACGAGGTATCAAGGTTGTAGCTACCCAGTAAGCGGTGCCATCTTTAGCACGATTGCAAATCTCACCTTGCCATATATTGCCACTAGCGATGGTTTTCCACATTTCTTTATAGAAGTGACTGTCATGATAATCAGATTTTACGATACGATGGTTTTGCTCTAGTAGCTCAGCTTGTGTGTACTGTGAGATATCACAAAATTTTTGGTTTACGTATGTGATATTACCTGTCACATCGGTAATACTAACGATGGCATGTTTATCCAGTGCCATTCTACGAAACTTTAGATCGGTAAGTGTTTCTTTTAAGTTGCTACTGGTTGATTGTAAACGCGTAAATACAAATAGCAGGTAAATTAATAACACCATTGAAGCTGTAAATAGCAGGTTTTTGTATTTTATTGCGTCTTGGTTTTTATTGTTAAATAGAAATGTATATTGTTGTTGTACTGCGTGTAGTTGTTCATTGATATTTACGTTTTGAATCTGTTCTACGAACATATGTTTCTGATGGTTGGTTTCAATTACTTTAACAATGTAACGAGAAAGTAGCATGATGCTCCTCGTGTCTTCACCGAATAATTCAGTAGCTTGCTGTTGTATCGTAGACGACATTTTTTTTAACTTTAGTTCATCGTGTTGATAACCAGCAATGTATCGATTCATTTCAATATTTAACTTATTAGTCTTTATACTTAATAAACGTTTTGAAGCTGTATCGATGTCGTCTGATATATTTATAGATGTAATTAACTCGTTAAATGCGTTAGGCAAGTATTGTTTTGTAAACTTGTTAAGCGCTGCGCTACGTTTGTAGTGTGACACCAGTAAGTTTTTTTCATGATGTAGTGTAAATAAATGGCTCATATCATTTTCAAGCGTACTGTCATAAGCAATATAGGGTCGCAGTTTTTCGTTTAGCCGTGCTAATGATGCGTCTGTGTTTTTCTGCGAAAGACTTATTTTATCGAAATTTTTATGAAGCTCTGTCTGGTTTTGAATAATACTTTGATTCAATATCAGGTCATTTTCTTTGAATGTTAGTATGTTTTTAGTGATGTCGAAATGTTGTTGCTGGTCAATAAGGCTATATGAATATAAGGTATAAAGAGTTGCACCGGCTAGTATGCCAACAAATATATGAAACGTTTTTTTGATATTCACAACGAACCTTTCGTGTCATATTGTGAAATTATTGTTTTCCCCTGATATTGACCAGTAAGGCTAGCTAGAAAATCGGCAATTAACTGGGCATCATTATCACTTATCTGACGACCGGTTTGATATTTGGCCATAAATTTAACGGCTTTGGATAAATCTTTTATGGCGCCAGAGTGAAAATAGGGGGCGGTCACGGCTACATTTCTTAAACTTGGTACTCTAAATACGTGAAGGTCGCGTTCGTCATTGGTTAAATTAAAAAGTCCACGGTTGAATCTGCTTTTTTCAGTATTGTTATCTTTTTTAAATGGGCTGGTAAATGTACCTAATTTAGCATGCAGATTGCCACCAACATTAATACCTTGATGGCATGAGATACAACCATAGAGCTTAAATAATTTAAAACCTTCGATCTGATTATTGCTAATTGCTTTCGTGTCGCCACGTAAATAATTATCAAATGGGGAATCAGGTGTAATAAGTGTACGTTCAAAGCTTGCGATCGCGTGTTTCACATTGTTTCGTGTTAAACCATCAGAAAATTCCTGATTGAATAATTTGGTATAACTTGAATCTTTTTTTAGACGATTAAGGATGTCGACCCAGTTACCGTCCATGTGTTTTTTGTTTGCCAATACTTTATCAATCTGCTCTTCCAGGGTTAAATTTCGTCCAAACCATGTTAATAGTGGATTTAAGCCAACGTTGAAGATAGTTGGCGTATTCATTAGGTCGTTGCCACCCTGAATGTTTTTGGATGTTTTTAGGCCATCACTACCCGCTAAATTATAGTTATGGCAACTAGCACAACTAATATTGTTATTTGACATTCTGGGCTCGTTGAAAAGCTTTTCGCCCAGGGCAACAAGATTTGGATTGACAACTATGCTATTGGGAAT
>JAESSQ010000030.1 GCA_016764035.1 Gammaproteobacteria bacterium | reverse complement strand
TTAGAAAGCCCATATCTTTTTCCCCAAAATGCAATGAATTATTATTTGTATTGTTAGCCAGTTGTAGGTCTGTACTGTAAACTCTTAAGGTACATGTTAGGCGGATTATACCTAGAAAATCAACTATAAGATAGAATAGCTTAAACTTATGTATCTACGATTGTTGACTGCCTTACTGTCCATGTCTATGGATTTGAAACCGTCTGCCTGCTTCTTTTTATTATTGTTGCCTATATCTTCTCATGCGGTGCCTGCAATGGGTATGGGCTATGCGCCTAAATATTCTGCGAGTTATAAACATTTTGATTATGTAAATCCTGCTGCACTTAAACAGGGTAAGTTAACCATGATGGGTTTAGGTACCTTTGATAGCCTGAACCCTTACCTGTTAAAAGGCATCTCAGCGGACGGACTTAATATACTCGTCTTTGAAAGTTTACTGGAAAAAAGTCTAGATGAACCTTTTAGTGAATATGGCCTAATAGCAGATGACTTTTATTTAGCTGATGATGGCTTATCCGCAACCTTTCATATTAACCCTTTGGCAAGGTTTTCCAATGGTGATGCGATTACTGCCGAAGATGTAAAATATTCATTTGATACCCTGATGAGTAAAGCCGCACATCCTCAATTTAGAGTTTATTATGCAGATGTTCATTCAGCGACGGTAATTAATCATCTCACGGTTCGATTTGAATTTAAAAATGTAAACAGAGAACTGCATATGATCGTCGGTGAGATACCGATTTTTTCTAAAAAATGGGTAGGTAATCTGAATTTTGAAAAGCTCAGTGATACTAGACCTATAGCCAGTGGGCCATATATTGTTGATAAATACAGTCGCGGAAAATCCATAGCGTATATTAAAAATCCAGATTATTGGGCGCGGGATCTACCGGTTCGTCATGGCATGTTTAATTACCATGAGATTATTTATAAATATTATAAAGATTCAACCATTGCACTTGAAGCATTTAAAGCCGGTGAATTTGACTTCTTCTTCGAGAATTATTCAAAGCGCTGGGCACGTTCACATAATGGGCCGCGTTATGAATCTGGTGAAATTAATAAAACTGAATTAACGCATAAAAATAATGCAGGCATGCAGGGTTTCGCCTTTAATACACGTCGTAATAAATTTAAAGACGTTCGCGTCAGACGTGCCTTAAGTCTTGCCTATGATTTTGAGTGGGCAAATGCAAAGCTTTTTTATAATCAATATGTCCGCGCAGGTAGTTATTTCAGTAATAGTGAATTAGCCGCACAAGGGCTACCTAAGGGAAAAGAGCTAGCGTTATTAGAAAAATATCGCAATCAGTTACCAGAAGAAATATTTACTGTTTATTGGCAACCGGCGACGACAGTGGCACCTAATAGCCTTCGCAAAAATTTAATCCAGGCGCGAGATTTACTTACAGAAGCTGGGTGGACGATTCAGGATGGCGTACTTAAAAACCAGCAGGGCGATATTTTCACGCTGGATATTTTACTGGTACAAAACGGCTTTGATCGAATCATTGCACCGTATGCACATAATTTAAAAAAACTAGGCATTAAAACCAATTATAGAAAAGTTGATTCATCACTATATAAGCGCAGACTTGATACATTTGATTTTGATATGGTAGTCACCAGTTTTTCGTCTTCGATATCGCCTGGTAATGAATTAATGAATATGTTTCATTCAACCTCTGCGGAAATAAAAGGCTCTAATAACTTACCCGGCATCAATGATTCAGTCATTGATGACTTAGTGTTACAGATTATTCAGGCGAAAGATCGTGAGCAACTTGTCATTGCATCACGTGCGCTGGATCGCGTCCTGGTGCAAGGTGAGTATATTGTGCCAAACTGGTTTATTAATGTGCATCGTGTTGCTTACTGGAACATGTTCGGAATACCAGATGTTCAGCCATTGTACTATGACCCAGTAAACTGGTTACTTAAGTCCTGGTGGATTAAAAACGATAATTAAAAACAATAATTATAATATCACTCTATGTTCTCTTATATATTAAAACGCCTGTTATTAATGATTCCAACATTGTTTGGCGTCATGTTGATTACCTTTGCGGTAACGCAATTTGTCCCCGGCGGTCCTGTCGAACAATTAGTCAGTCAGCTCGAAGGCCGGCAAGGTGTGGGCGAAGCCAGCAGCGGTAGCAGTGGACTCTATCGTGGTGCAACGGGCTTGGACGAAGAATATATTGAAGAGATTAGGGTTCTCTATGGCTTTGATAAGCCGGTACATGAACGCTTTTTCCTCATGATGAAAAACTATTTGAGTTTTGATTTTGGCGATAGTTATTTCCACAACGAAACGGTTATCGACCTGGTTATTTCCAAGTTGCCGGTTTCAATTAGTCTAGGTGTGTGGAGTTTTTTAATTGTGTACTCAACCTGTATACCGTTAGGCATAGCTAAAGCTGTTAAAGACGGCAGTACGTTTGATGTTGTTAGCAGTTCGTTTATATTGGTTGGTTACTCTATTCCCGGGTTTGTGCTGGGTATTACTTTGCTCGTGTTTTTAGGTGGTGGCAGTTTTTTTGATATCTTTCCCTTACGTGGACTGGTCTCAGACAATTGGGAAAGCCTGCCATGGTATGCGCAGATAACCGATTATTTATGGCATATGGTGTTGCCTATTTTCGCTTCAGTAATAGGCAGTTTTGCGGTAATGACCATGTTGACTAAAAACAGTTTTATCGAAGAGATACGTAAACAGTATGTATTAACAGCAAAAGCAAAAGGCCTGTCAGGAAATGCTGTGTTATATCGCCACGTATTTAGAAATGCAGTTATTCCATTAATAACAGGGTTTCCCGCGGCTTTTATTGGGGCTTTTTTTACCGGCAGTTTATTGATAGAAACTATTTTTTCACTCGATGGTTTAGGGCTGCTGTCATATGAGTCCGTACTAAAAAGAGATTACCCCGTGGTACTAGGCACCTTGTTTTTGTTTACCATTCTAGGCTTAATCGCAAAATTACTGGCTGATCTGAGTTATGTGTTGATTGATCCACGCATACATTTTGATTCGGTCGATAAATAGATGAGCGATTATTGATGAATGCATTAATAAAAAATTCGTTAAACAGTTCAAGCGTAAGTTTGTCGCCAGGGCAAAGAGCATGGTTGCGTTTTAAAGCAAACCGTCGCGGTTATATCAGTTTGTGGATATTCAGTATCTTGTTCGTGTTATGTTTTTTTGCAGAAGTTTTGTCTAATGATAAACCGCTACTGGTTTCTTATGAGGGCGAGTATTATTTTCCTGTTATAAATGTTTATCCTGAAACCACCTTTGGTGGTGACTTTGAAACAGAAACAGATTATACGGACAGCTTTGTGCGTGAGCAGTTAACACGCAATGCTAACTGGATGATCGAACCCATTAATCCGTACAGTTATAACACGATAAATTTTAATAGTGATCTGCCAAACCCAGCACCGCCTTCGGGACAAAATTTATTGGGTACGGATGACAGAGGCAGGGATGTATTGGCTCGGGTTATTTACGGTTTTCGTATCTCAGTCTGGTTCGCCCTGGCACTTATGGTTATAGGTGTGACAATAGGTATTTTCGCGGGTGCTATCCAGGGGTATTTTTCAGGCAAAACAGATTTGATTATGCAGCGCGTAATCGAAGTTTGGTCGTCTATGCCAGAATTATATTTGTTGATAATTTTTGCTTCTATCTTTCAGCCAAGTATTTGGCTACTTATTATTTTATTGTCTTTGTTTGGCTGGATGGGTCTGTCTGATTATGTGCGCGCAGAATTTCTTCGCGGTAGAAACCTGGATTATGTGCGATCTGCGAGAGCAATGGGCTTATCCAACTATTCGATAATGAGTCGGCACCTACTGCCGAATAGTTTAACGCCTGTCATCACTTTTTTACCATTTCGTATTAGCGGCGCAATCCTGGCGTTAACCAGTTTGGATTTTTTAGGTCTGGGTGTGCCACCGACAACGCCAAGTCTTGGTGAATTGTTAGCTCAGGGAAAAGAAAATATCGAAGCATGGTGGTTATCATTAAGTGCTTTTGTGGTTCTTGTCGGTACTTTGATGTTATTGATTTTTATCGGTGAGGCACTACGTGCTGCGTTGGATACACGAAAAATTTAATGAAAGCTATGAATCAAAAAAATAAATTATTAAGCATCAAAGATTTGAGTGCATCGTTTAATACACAAAATGGTCTGATTAAAATAATTGATGATATTAGCTTTGATATCCATCAAGGAGAAAATCTTGCCATTGTTGGTGAGTCAGGTTCAGGAAAATCGGTTACTGCCTTATCGATACTACGGCTACATGATGAAGTTAATACACTTTACTCAGATGGCAATATCGATTTTAAGAATAAAAATCTATTAAAATTAAAAGAGGGTGAAATCCAGAAGGTTCGTGGAAAAGATATCGCCATGATCTTTCAGGAACCGATGACCTCATTAAATCCCGTATTCACCATCGGCCAACAAATAGAAGAAGTACTGACTTTGCATCAGGATTTATCACCATCTGAAAAACAACCACGTGTTGTCGAGTTACTTAAGAAGGTGGGTATACGGCAGCCAGAAAATAAAATTAATGTTTTTCCTCATACGCTTTCAGGCGGGCAACGTCAGCGTGTAATGATCGCCATGGCACTTGCCTGTAACCCTGCTTTATTAATTGCGGACGAACCAACAACAGCACTTGATGTCACCATCCAGCAACAGATTCTTGATCTACTTGCAGACATCCAGAAAGACACAGGTATGTCAGTTCTGCTAATCACGCATGATTTAAATCTAGTCAGACGTTTTGCTGATCGTGTCTGTGTCATGCAAGATGGTCGTATTGTCGAAAGTAATGAAACTGAAAAACTTTTCGCGCAACCGCAACATGACTATACAAAATTTTTACTTGATAGCGAACCCGATCAAAAGATAGCAACGACCGAAGCCGGGTCAGACATTATGCTGGCGACTAAAAACTTACGTTGTTATTTTCCTGTATATAAAGGTTTTTTTAAACGAAAAGTAGATGAAGTTAAGGCTGTCGATGATATTACCCTGTCTCTATATTCAGGTGAAACCTTGGGGATCGTAGGTGAGTCTGGGTCAGGGAAAACAACGTTAGGCCTGGCAATGTTCCGCTTACTGGCAACACAGGGAGAGGTGTTTTTCAAAGATAAAAATGTAACGGATTTTAGTGAAAGACGTATGCGTCCCTTACGTCGTCATTATCAAATTGTTTTTCAGGATCCGTTTTCATCGCTTTCTCCCAGAATGACGGTCAGGCAAATTATCGAAGAAGGTTTAAAGCTGCATTTCCCACAATTAAAAGCAGATCAACGGCTTTTAAAAATCACAGCAGTGTTACAGGAAGTTGGACTCGGCGATGATGTTTCATGGCGTTATCCACATGAATTTTCTGGCGGTCAGCGTCAACGTATTGCTATCGCCCGTACCGTGGTATTAGAGCCCGATGTGATTTTACTGGACGAGCCAACAAGTGCGCTGGACGTGTCTGTTCAGAAACAGGTATTGGGGTTATTAGCAGATTTACAGCAACGACGACGCTTAAGTTATCTGTTTATTAGTCACGATTTACGTGTAGTAAGGGCGATGTCACATCGGGTTATCATTATGCGCAATGGTAAAGTGGTTGAGCAGGGCAATGTTGACGACGTGTTCAATAACCCACAACACGAATACACGCGCCAGCTAGCGTCAGCTTCTTTGTACCAATCGTAGTATCGTCTGCCATTGGACGTTCATGCGTCAGCTGGTCTAACAATGATGTAGCAGCCGTTTTAGCCGATACCAATCGTTTTACCCTTGCTAAATAACACGAAAATAGTAATCAAATCGTTTTTGTTCGGAAGGAAAAAACCGCCTAAGTTATTGTATTTTATATGCTACACTCTAAATAAGAATACTTGACTGTTTTACTAGGTATTAGTATTATTAACCTACTAGTTTAGTCAGGAATTGTGGGGTTTCCCAATGCGTATATCCACCAAAGGACGTTACAGCGTGACCGCCATGCTGGATCTTGCGATCCATGATAAAGCAGGGCCAGTGACATTGGCAGATATCTCACAATGTCAGGGTATTTCGTTGTCTTATCTGGAACAACTGTTTGCTCGATTACGTAAAAGTGGTTTAGTGAAAGGTGTACGCGGCCCGGGTGGTGGTTATCGTCTTGCGCGACCAGCGGCAGAAATAAACATTGCAGAAATAATATGTTCAGTAGACGAAACCATGGATGTTACTCGTTGCAAAGGTGAAGGCAATTGTCAGAATGGCGAAAAATGTCTGACGCATGAATTATGGGCTACATTGAGTAACAGATTGCATGAATTTTTGTCTGGCATAACGTTGGCACAATTTGTTGAACGCCCTGGTATTCCAGAGTTATCGATGCAGCGTGATAAAATGATAGGGCGTTTTTTGTTAGCTAAAAAACAGGCTGCAGCAATTAATCGAGGTGTGTTTAAAAACACGACAGATATCGCAGGCAATGATCTGCATAACTTAAAGAGTAACTGAGGTAAAGAAGATGGCATACAGTGAAAAAGTTTTGGATCACTATGAGAATCCACGTAATGTAGGCAGCTTTGAAAATAATGACAATGTCGGTACAGGCATGGTGGGTGCACCGGCCTGTGGCGATGTTATGAAGCTACAGATAAAAGTTGGTGATGACGGTATTATTGAAGATGCTGTGTTTAAAACCTATGGCTGCGGTAGTGCTATCGCGTCTAGCTCGTTGTTAACTGAGTGGGTGAAAGGCAAAACACTGGATGAAGCAAAAGAGATTAAAAATACACATATAGCAGAAGAATTGGCATTGCCGCCTGTGAAGATTCATTGCTCTGTATTAGCAGAAGATGCGATTAACGCAGCGATTGATGATTACAGAAATAAAAATAGCTAGGTGATTTAGATACTGAGTTTATATAAAAAAGTCCGTTTATTCGGGCTTTTTTATTGGTAATTTTTTCACCACAGAGTCACAGAGAGTTTAACGTTTTTTATGTCGTTGGTTTTTGATGCAAGCAATGGATATGTTTACATTATGCTATTGAGACTAATGTATTTTTCATGATTGCCAATTCTTGTCCAACAGAAAAATAACGGCTATTCAGGTATAATATGCGCCTTTATTATTTAGTGAGGAATCCCTGTGCTTGAGTCATATCGCCAACATGTAGCTGAACGTGAAGCTGAAGATTTACCACCGTTAGCGCTTGATGCAAACCAGGTGGCTGAACTGATTGAGTTAATCAAACATTGCCCGAAAGGCGAAGAAGACGTTGTAATGGACTTGCTGGTGCATCGCGTGCCACCAGGTGTTGATCAGGCAGCTTATGTTAAGGCGGCGTTTTTAGCGGACGTTGCAAAAGGCGGCACGAAATGTGATTTAATCGATGCGGTTAGAGCGACCGAGATTTTAGGTACGATGTTAGGTGGTTATAACATTCAGCCGTTGATTGATTTGCTTGACAGTGATACCACGGCTGACGCGGCAGCAACAGCTTTATCGCATACGTTACTTATCTACGATGCGTTTCATGATATTGCGGATAAGGCTAAAGATAATGTTGCAGCAGCACGT
>JAESSQ010000029.1 GCA_016764035.1 Gammaproteobacteria bacterium | reverse complement strand
CAGTGATGCAACAGCCGCTCCGCTTCGCGTTGCTCGATATCCATCGCGCGGCGGTGGCCGTCGCGCGCCCAAGAGCGTATTACTTCTACAAAAACTGGTTCAATTACATCATTCCAGGCGGTATATGTACCTGCAGATGACCTTACAGACCCGTCTCCTGCAACAACCTTCGCACATTTAGATGCAACATTGGTGCTATCACGTCAAATTGCTGAACTTGGTATCTATCCTGCGGTAGATCCGCTTGATTCAAGTTCACGTATGCTAGATCCATTAGTAGTTGGACAAGAGCATTATGATATCGCTCGTGGTGTTCAGGGTTTATTACAACGCTATAAAGAACTAAAAGACATTATTGCTATTCTTGGTATGGATGAATTGTCTGACGAAGACAAGCAAGCTGTAGCACGTGCGCGTAAGATACAACGCTTTTTATCACAACCATTCTTTGTTGCTGAAATCTTTACCGGAGCACCTGGTAAATACGTTACATTGAAAGATAATCTGGCAGCTTTTAGTTCGATATTATCAGGCGAACTTGACGATCTACCAGAACAAGCTTTTTACATGGTTGGTGGTATTGAAGAAGTTGTCGAAAAAGCAAAAAACTTGTAATAACAGCTTTTAGATCATTAAAGGTATATTGAAATGGCGATGACCATGCATATAAATATAGTTAGTGCTGAGCAGGAAATATACTCAGGTACTGTTACAGAAGTATCTGCACCAGCAGCAATGGGTGAAGTTGGCATATTTCCACGTCATGCACCAATGTTGTCAACTCTTAAAGCCGGCGTAGTTCGTGTAAAACCACAGGAAGGTGAAGAGCAGGATTTTTATGTCAGTGGTGGTATTCTAGAAATACAGCCACATGTTATAACGATTCTTTCAGATACGGCATTACGTGCAGCTGATTTAGATGAATCTGCTGCCCTGGAAGCAAAGTCTAGAGCAGAAGCCGCTATGAACGATAAAGCGTCAGATCTTGATTTTGCAAAAGCTAAATCTGAACTAATAGAAGCTGTTGCACAAATTGAAGCTATAAAGAGAATACGCAAAAGGAAATAATTTACTAATATAGTCTAGAATTAAAAGGTCGAATTCGTATGAATTCGGCCTTTTTTATTTTTATGATTAAGTAAAAACAATGAAATAGGAATATATAGATGAATTTATCAGTTATTATTTTGGCGGCAGGTGCTGGCACACGTATGCGTTCAAGCAAGTCAAAAGTATTGCATGAACTAGCCGGAATACCAATGGTCGAGCATGTTTACAATACAAGTAATTCCTTAGGGGCTAATAAAATTCTCATGGTATACGGACATGGTGGAGATGCCTTAATAAACCGGTGTGAGCACTTTAATGTTGATTGGAAATTACAGGAAAAGCAACTAGGCACAGCTCATGCTGTACAGCAAGCTAGCACCACTATTGATGATGATTCTGTCGCACTAATATTATATGGCGACGTACCGCTGACAAAAATGGAAACCTTAGAAACCTTAGTGAATGATGTTAGTCATAACAACATTTCTTTATTAACCGTGACACTTGATGATCCGACAGGTTATGGCCGTATCGTTAGAGAAAATAACAGCACGAGTAATAAAGTTTTAAGTATTGTTGAGCATAAAGATGCGTCTGATGAAATAAAAAAAATAAAAGAAGTTAATACGGGAATACTTGCTATTAAAGGTTCATATTTAAATGAATGTTTAAATAGAATAGGAAACAATAATTCGCAAGGTGAGTATTACTTAACTGACATAATAGAGCTTGCTGTAAATGACGGTAATAAAATATTTACTACACAAGTTACTAATGCTTACGAAGTTGAAGGTGTAAATGATAGAAAACAACTTGCTCGTTTAGAAAGAATATATCAGCAAGGAATGGCAGATATTATTATGAACAATGGCGTAAGTTTGGCTGACCCGAAAAGAATAGATATACGCGGTGAACTAAGCGTAGGTATTGATAGCTTTATCGACATAAATTGTCTGTTCGAAGGAAAAGTTAGCATAGGATCTAATGTAACAATAGGTGCTGGCTGCATAATCAAAAATACTACAATTGCTGATAATAGTGTTATTAAAGCTTATTCTGTGATTGAAGATTCAATTATCGATGAACACTGTGAAGTGGGCCCATTTACACGATTACGACCTGGCGCGCATTTAAAAAATAATAGTCGTGTCGGTAATTTTGTAGAAATGAAAAATACTAAATTAGGTGAAAATAGTAAAGCAAGCCATTTAAGTTATCTAGGTGACAGTGACATAGGTAAAAACGTCAATATAGGCGCGGGTACTATTACGTGTAATTACGACGGCGCTAATAAGTTTAAAACGATAATTAAAGATGGTGCATTTATAGGTTCGGATACACAATTGATAGCACCCGTTACCGTAGGGACAAATGCAACGATAGGTGCAGGCACGACCGTGACTAAAGATGTAGAAGATAACACATTGAGTTTAAGTCGCAGTTCACAGCGAACAATAAAAGGCTGGCAGCGACCTACTAAGAAGCAATAAGTATTCGACCAAAAGTTAATAAGTTTCTATAGTATGACCCTAAGGCCAATTAGGCTACACTTCCAAATGATTTATCAACAGCGCCTGCTGGTATTTGTAGGCCAGCAAGGCGACAACCAGTGGTAACGGGGCCGCCAGGTAATATTTGATAAAGATACTTCATGCCACCACGGGAATGAAATTTTTCATCAAGAGCATCTTTTAGTTGTCGCATTCGGGGGAATTCAACTTTGTGAAAATATTCCTGTAATGCACGAATAAGATCCCAATGGTCGTCATTTAGTTGTACGCCCTCCGTTATTGCTGTATTTTCAGCCGTATTAATATTCCATTCTTTCGGTGCATTGGGAAATGATTCGAGTGTGTTCATCATATTTGAAATCATCCTTTAACTAGTGTTGTATAGAGGCAATGTATGAATAAAGACAAGTCAACATTTCGTTAAGGAAATGTCGTTGAAGTAATGTCTTTAATATTTTGTTGGCTTCTAACAATCCAGCGCGGCGTTGCATCACCCGTGCCAGCATCGACTAATTCGACATGTTTAGCGCCCATCTGCTTAAGAATTTCTTCTTGAGATGGCTCGACATCAACAATAAAGATGTGCTTGCCTGAGTCCAGATCTTTTTGAAAACGCTTAAAGTCTTTATGCGGTGTTTGGATTCCATAAAAGCCACCACTCCAGGTTATAAATCCAAATAACACAACAGCAAGGAAGTAGAACGGTGTCCAGGTAAATGTTTCAGGTAGTGGTGTTAAAAACCCTATTGCCAGGACCAACACGGCCGCGAGCAAGCCTAGTAATGCACCTATAATCATGCCATGGACGACATTTTGTTTAAAAACAGATTCTATATTATGTAAATGTTTGTGAGATTCAACACCTAAATCATCTTTACTTAGAACATGAATTTGTGGTTTAGAAATTCCTCTATCTTCTAATTCTTGTTCAATATGATCAAGGTCATCAAGGTCATCGCTAATAAAATAATGTCTTTTCATCTCAGTGCTCCAAGGTAAAATTTTAGTAAACGTAGTAATTTAGGTTGATATTTAAAAGTTTGGTTCAGTATAAATTTACATAATAATTAATAACAGCTTGCAATAATGCCTACACTAGACATTGCTACACTTCATGAAGGTAATTGAATATTTGCTATAGTTTAAGTTCTAGCCATTTTTTTAACCTACATAAGAGTAATTAAGGTGCTGAAGAGATATAAAGTCAAGAAGTGTTATTCAGAATTGTAAAGAAATTAAGATGCTGTATATTTATAATCGGCGCAACTGATTGATTATAAATGTTAAATTATGGAGTACTTACAAGATTTTTAGAAATAATTAATAAATTAAATTAATAAGAAGAATGAAATGTTTTCATATCAATTTGTTTTTAGCGATTTATATTTGTTTAGCATTTGCAAAATTCAAAAAGCTGTCAAGTAGTGATATAAGTTTGTTATACATAACGCATCATATAAATCAGTATTACTCATAGTAATACATATTTGTACGTAACAGGTATGTTGCTTTGGTGCACACACACATAGTTGTTATACATGAAAATTAAAATATTAATAAGCTTGATAATAATGTCTTCATATACGATGGCTAGTGCAGGCATTGTGACTATATATAAGAGTGAAACCAGTGGTTTGCTGACATGGACAGTAGAGAATAACGGTTTTAAGGTTGAGCTTATTCAGTTGTTGCCCGACTTTATTCGGGCAATATATGAAAGACATAATTTTCCTACTAATGAAGTAGAGCGAATAGCATCCTATTGCATGTTTGGTACCATATTAAAAAATACATCTAATCAGCATTTAAGTTATCGCGTTACAGACTGGACGTATGTGTCTAAGGCTAAAAATGGCGATAGCATTGAAACATTTCCTGTAAAAACCAAGGCGGAATGGTTACAAGAATGGAGAACAATTGGTATAACATTCTCATGGACACTATTACCAGACATAGGTGAATTTTCAATAGGTGATTGGCAACAAGGTTTTACCAGTATCCAGTTACCACGAGAAAGTGTTTTTGATTTGTTATATGAATGGAAGCTTGATGGTGTTGAACACCGTGCCGTAATAAAAAATATAAAATGCGCGCCAGCGTTTATTCAGTAATTTAAAGTATGCTCTAAAAAAGGTGAGCCCGTGTATATAAGGTATTTGTTTTTAGTGTTGTTGTATCCTATTGTTGCAAGTGCGGATTGGCAACAGCCAGCGCTTAGTCATCACTTAACATCTGTAACAAAAAATATCATAGCCAGCGATTTCGAACTGTTGGATATGGATGACGATAAGAAAAAACTTTCAGATTATAAAGGGAGTGTTATTTTGTTGAATTTTTGGGCGACATGGTGCCCTCCGTGTATTCGAGAAATGCCATCTATGGAACTATTGAATCAGCAACTAAAAGGTGAAAAATTTAAAATACTTGCAATCAATCAGATGGAAGACGTCGATCAAGTTTTTGTGTTCTCTGGTCAGTTAGAGGTTGATCTGACATTTGATATATTGTTTGATTCGACAAGTGACGTTGCAAGAAAGTATGCGGTCAGAGGCTTACCAACAACGTATCTGATAGATAAACAAGGGAAGATTCGTTATCGCGCAATCGGCGGTCGTGATTTTAATCACCCTGAGGTGGTGGGTATTATTAACCAGTTGCTTAAAGAATAAAGCTACTGTTTCGTTATTTTATTCGGTTAATCAATAAGTGTAACGGTGGTTTCGGCTGTTTTTTTATCGATGCAAAATAAAGTTTCACAATATTCTTGGTTTTCTACCACTGGCGTCGGGTCATCCGCACAGTTACATCCCGAAATAACACCGGTATAAAACAGACCGGTTTTAATCAGCAAGTAATCATTGTTATGATGCATACTTATTATGCTGACGGAAAGGCTATCACTAATCGCGTAGCTACTCTGCGACAAGCCCTGTTGCAAAGGTAAGAGATTAGGGTCTATAGAACATACTTCTTTTTTTATTATAGTTTTGAAGTCGTTACTATCCCAAGCATCCAGTGATAAAGGTAAATAAAACAAAGCTTCAGTTTATAAAAGTGTTGAGGGCGGTTGCGTTAAGTTAAAATGTTAATAATCGTTTATCAAATGTCTGTTAGATGCCCGACTTTAACCAGTATTATGGTTTCTTCTTCAACACGCGGGTAATGCTTGCTTAGGTGGGGGCTTCGTATCCAGCTACCGGCTGGGTAGCTACCATATTCGTCGATAAACTGGCCCTTTATTACGAATACTTCTTCACCGCCCCAGTGGGTATGTGGCTGAAACACTTCATTCTTAGGCCAAAATACAAGAGCAGTGCTTTCGCAATTATGCGTATGTAAAGCAATGACTTGTAAGTTACCGATACCTGGGCGCCATTCTTGATCCTCAGGTTTTATTACTATATGTTTATCATCATCAGCTTGAAATTGATCAAGTTTTACGAAAAGTGTGCAGCCTTCGCGCGTAAAAGGTTTGTGATGAGAGCCAGGTGGGTTGCGTATATATGTGCCAGCAGGATAATCACCATGTTCATCAGAAAATACACCCTCTAACACATAAACTTCTTCACCTTGAGGGTGGCTATGAGGTGGGAAGAAAGAGTCAGGGTCGAATTTAACAATACTTGTTGTATGGCCATGTTCTTCTGCTTCTCGCTCTAGCGGAATACGGGAGACACCATCAGCGGGGCTTTTTTCCCATTGGTGGTCAGAAGAAAGTATGCAGGCTACTTTTTCAAAGTCCATGTTTAGTCTGGTTTCTATATTCATAGTACTGTTTTAGCAAGATATTTGATTTCAATCAACCACGCAGTAAGTATGTTTACGCTAAATAATGCGTGTAGAAAAATATTTTCTATTATTTATCCGTAACAATGTAGACCTTAATGATGTGATTTTATAAAGGTAAGTTATTCAAAACTCAGCTTATATCCTGCGGTGTCAAGATAACTGATTTCTTTTATTAGGTCGGCAAGCGTCATACCGTGTTGATCCAGCCAGCCCTTGGGAAATTGTAAATTAATGTGCACATCTTCTACAGTAATAGCAAATTGTGGGATTTCTTGATCTGTACGGCCACGATGCAATAGTACAGCGATACGTAATAAAACACACATATGTTTGCCTGCATTGATAAAGGGTTTCATGAGCGAATCAAACCTGTCGATTCTAAACTTACTGCGATGAGATAAAACGAGTGCAGCTAATAAAGCTTGTTCTTGTCTGGAAAATCCTTGTAGGCCTGCATGGCCTAAAATATAGGCGCCGTGTTTTTGGTAATTGTTATGTGATACCTGTAGGCCGAGTTCATGAAGCATAGCGGCCCATATCAACAGCGGCTGAATGTGTTTGGTATCCGTTGACCATTGCTGAAGGGTCGCGTGACAGAGGTTTTCAAGGGTCGTTTTTATTCGATTGGCCTGTTTAATATCGATACACCAACGAGACATTGCCGCTTCCACGCTGGCATCACGGACATCGTTATGTGTGATACGCCCGACCAGATCATAAAGCAGGCCTTCACGCATACTCTGGTCTGATATTCGCATACGTTTGATGTTTAACGTTTTAAAAATGGCGAGTAAAACAGATAGACCACCGGCGATTACTGGTTTGCGAGTCGTGCTAAGACCGTTGAGTTTTACATTGTCGATATGTTATGCGTCTATCAGCGTTTTGCGTAGATTTAATAAAGATTTATAACTGATACCATTTTTACACCAGCCTTGCTCATGGACTACATTTGCAATAGCCTTAATCGTTCCAGAGCAACCGATGGCTTCGCTCCATTGGCCATTTTTAAAATCTGTAGCTTGTGGCAGTAATACAAGAGCTGCATCTGTTTCTGCAGCAAGCATGGCTGCTTCAGTGAGTTTGCCGTCTGCAAAGAAACGTTTATTGGCACTGACACAACCTGTGTATAGGCTTTCTCTACGTATAGGCTGCATGCCTTGTCCAATAATAAGTTCAGTGCTGCCACCTCCGATATCGATGACTAGTCGGTTTCCATCTTTTGTTGCTAAGCCGTGCGCTACACCAAGGTAGATGAGTCGTGCTTCTTCGCGACCCGCGATTATTTCGATAGGGTGTTTGAGAATATCTTCAGCCCTATCAACGAAAAGCTGAGCGTTGCTTGCGACACGTAAGGTATTTGTACCGGCAATGCGTACCGCGGTATGTGGTAGACCACGGATACGTTGTGCAAAGGACTCGAGACAAGTAAATGCTCTTTCTTGTGCAGCATTATCTATAGCGCCATTGCTATCGAGTCCGCCTCCGAGGCGAACACTTTCTCGTAAGCGGTCAATAATGGATAATGTACCTGAGGATTCAAGCTTGGCAACAATCATATGAAAACTGTTTGAGCCAAGGTCAATGGCGGCAACAGTTTCAGCAAGCTTTTGTTTCGTTATCTTCATTTCGTTGCTAAAGTATAGTTTGTCGCAATAATAAAAGCATCATATCTTAACCTGATACCGCAGTATGTCGATGGACGCTAGCCTCTTGTATTTAAAAAAATAAAATGTTTCGAACTATACGGAAAGGATTAATTTGTGGGATTTTGGTATCAAATGTTTCTGTCATTTGTGCAGAATCACGTATAGCAGATGTGCAAGGTAATACTGAGAATATAAATACGCAAGCGGAAGATGTTAATACGGAAAAAGTCGATGAAGAATATAGTATTACACGTACAGAGCATAGCGAAAACCCCTGTGATCGGGGCCTTGATGCTTATAGTTATGAAAAGAGATGGTATGACGAAACGCAGGCTTATGTCAATTCAAAGTTCTGTGAGCCAGCGTTATGGTTTGACAATTTTTTTGCGAGCGATCGAATTTTTGAAGAAGGTGTGGCAGGAACGTATGTTCGATGGCGAAATGATTTTATCTATGATGAAGAAGAATACTTTACATTTAAAACGCGACTAACGTTCAGCGTACAATTACCAGGGATAACCAAGAGGTTACGCCTGACTTTTGAAGGAGATGAAGATGAGGATCTGCGTGATATTGCACCTGCAAATCGTGAAGAAACAGAAAATACGCTTGGTGTACAGTTAAGTCTTGTTGAAAATGCACGCTCTAAATTTAATGTGAATATTAATTTAAAGCCACGTATTCGTTTTCGTTATCGATATACACTGCCGCTCAACGAAACGATAACCTTACGACTAACACAACAAGTACAGCGTGAAAACAGTACACACAGTGCCAGTACACGATTTGATTTTGAAAAACTTTTTAATGAAGATTTTTTGTTTCGCTCGTCAACAGAAGCAAAATATTCTGAAAAATATGACGGCGCAGATGGCTTGCAAGCGTTTTTTCTTTTTCATCGATTAGATAGAAGAACGTCACTTGCATATGAGGCGAGCGTTAGCGGTATCAGTAAACCAATATCACAAATTATCGATTACCGTGTTGCGGTACGCTTTAGAAAAAATTTCCATCGCAGATGGTTATTTTATGAAATAACCCCGGAGAT
>JAESSQ010000028.1 GCA_016764035.1 Gammaproteobacteria bacterium | reverse complement strand
TTTATTATGGTGATCGAGAAGCGGATCTGGCGATGACGTATCTGTTTGGAGGTTTTGAACCTGATTTTTACGCGAGTTACCAGAATGCTTTTCCGTTAGATGATGGTTTTGCTGTACGAAAGCATTTTTACAATATTTATCACATCATTAATCATTTAAATCTGTTCGGTGGTAGCTATCACGCGCAGGCTATTCAAATGCTGAAGCAGGTGCTGGCTGAGATGAAGTGAATAAAAACAACTACAATCATGTCGAATTATTTTGAGGATGTAACTTTTGTTTTTAATGTGAGCCTTAAATTTTTTGGATAAAAGCATTTAAAAGAGTAATAGACGCTACATGTTATCGCAATAATTAAAAAATAATTGCCTAATGAATTTTGTTCGTACAGGCCATAGTTACTGCACAACCTTATCGGAGAGTCTCTATACAACCATCCTAAGCGTAGTAACATGGCTATTAATTCTATTATGACAAATCCTCTAAAAATGGAGCCAACTTGATGCCATCCTAGAGCAAGAGGCACACCTATTAGTAGAGGAATGCTTAGGTACTTTATGTATGAATGTATTTCGTAAGTTAGCGCAGCATCTAATGACTTTGGTATCATCCAGTATATGGTTACAAATAATGCAAGGACGACACTGGCGGCGCCCGGTTGCTTTGATGTGCTATTGACAGTCCAATTTGGCACGAGTTGTTTGCATAAAAAATAACCAAGTAATACTAGCGCAGGCAATTGAACAAGCATGTGTAACCTAATATCGCTTTCTAACCAAGTGCTAATAGGAGAAAAACAGATTGTTATCCATGCAATAAATAACAACACTAAGTTCACATGGTTGTAAAATCTTACATCCCTGTTAGAAAACATTTCGAATGCCTTCGTCATCGGTAAAATCAATTATTTTGTATAGTTCGCTTTGACTGCTTATAAGATGAACGGCCGAATCATGTTCATAACCGCTTTGCTCATTACCAACAATGATAACTTCGAACGTTTTGATTAGTTGATTTAATTCATCATTGTTTTTTGCTCTCACTACATACCAGAACGGCTTTTGTGCATTAAATCTTTTTGAGTAGGTTTGAATTTGTTTATTAGCGTCATTTTTGTAATCAAAACTGACGCTCATTAGTACAACGTTTTTAATGCCTGATTGCATTATATGGGTTTGTAGTTTTTTAAATTGACTTCCCATTGCATAGCAATAAGATGGGCAAGAAGTAAAAAAAAATTCCATTAAAATAGTCTTGCCTTTGAAATATGATATTGATAGCGCAGTGTTACTTTGATCTATAAAAGTTATTTCTGGGACAGGCCTTGGATTAGATTCAACGTCTTGTCTTCGATGGCCTTCGGTTGTGAAAATAGTTAAGCCTTCCGTGGCATGTAAGATTAGTGTTAAGCCAAACATAATGGCTAAGGTAATTGGTATCCATGGCTGTAATATTTTTATCACTCTTTTAATGGCGTAACAGGTTTGGTAAGCGCAAGAAAAATTTGCTGGCAATTACGAAAAAAGCGATGATAATAAGCACTGCAAAAACAGTGGCAACTTGATCGGTTGCTAACCATTCATCAAGGTGTACTCCCCAGCGTCGTGGTACGCTATTTTTTCCGCTATAAAGAAAAGCCATAACAAAACCTACGCCAGCAAATAAATATATAAAAAGAGAGGCTTTGTCGCTATTGTTCATAGTGTTTTCGTTGCTGGGCTTTTTAGTAATGTGCAGCATGAATCCAAAAATCATTGGTAGCACGCCAAGCAACAAGTAAAAGTGAAAATGACCTGGAACCCACTGTGTGTTATGCATAACCGTATTAACATGTATTGTCGCATCAACAATCGCTGGTATTACGCCTGATGCCCAACCGTACATAGACATAAATAGCAAGCCTGCGGCTAAGTCCCAACGAATGCCGGATTTATAAACAATGGTCAATGCCCCATAAACAGTAATAATTAGTACGGGAATGCCGCTTATGTAAGAACCGATTTGACCGATAGTTGCTAGCCAGGTAGGCACATTAAAGTCCATCAGCATATGGTGTGGCACAACAGCAAGAACCATTAGTGTAGAAAAGCTCCATGCAGCTAAAAATATTTTATTCACCTTCCACGGTCTGTTTGTATACGTTGGTAATATTTCATAGACAGCGATAACAGCCATATAAATAGCAGCATTTATAAAGACATGGCCAAAGAAAAAGATAAGGGACTTAACGAGCAAGGCATCTGGTTGAAATGCAGGGTAGAAAGCATTTATTAAGCTTATTATGAGTACCACGGCACCTACTAAAATACCTAAAGTGTTAATAATAAGAACCATGGTGCTAGCGACTACAGTTGCTGGTGGAAATTCTTTGCTATTACCAAATAAACAGTGCCAGCCTAAAGATCTACTTAGTCCACCGTAGCTTTTAATTAGGGCGAGGCCTATATCTAGGTATAATAATAAAAAGCCAACACCTATGAATAACAAACCAAATAAGTAAGTCGCGGCAGACTCTATGCTCCAAATGTTCATCGATTTGACAGGTAGTGGATAGAGGAAGGTCCAGCCTGCAGCAAAATCACCGATAAGTATTGCGCCTAGGATCAATACGACGCCGAGCAGAAAAAAAACTAGATTGGCAATTAAAATCCCCGTTGATAATTTGATGTATTTGCTGAGGAAGTACCACATAACGGCAGCGCTACCAAGACCTGAAATACCAACCATGCCGGCGCCATGAAGTGTCATAAGTTTATAAAAAAGCGTTAAGTCAAGATTTATAATTTGAGCTTGTCCTGCACGCAACACAGCACCAAACACCATCATTAGAAGTAGCACTGCAAGAGTGGTTGATAAGTAAATTAATAATGTGTTTTTGGCAGCAGGTGTTATGTCCTTTCGAGATTGAATGGGCGTGTTCATTGGATTTATTCTCCTAATCATTATTATTGTTCAGTAACAGTAAGTTCTGCCACCATTGCATGGTGAGATAAACCGCAATATTCCAGGCATAATATTTTGTACTTCCCTGGCTTATCAAACGTGTGGACAAGTTTATTAATGTAACCTGGCATTGCTTGAGTTTGATTTAACAGCGTTAGCTTATCGTTATAAATGCCAAAACCATGGTTTACATCGGCGCTGGTGACATTGAATATTACTGGTTGACCTACGATAAAATGTGTTTTGTCGATATCCCAATACCATTGGTGGCCTGTGGCATTGACTTTAATAACATCGCCAGATACTTTTGCATGCGCATCATATGGTAAGTTTTTCATTGTTAAGCTGGTAATGATGATGCCGCCGAGTAGGAAGACAATGAAAAATATTTTGCGAAATTTATATGAGCGTTTTACAATATCATCATAATCTTCGTTCCTTGTCCTGGAGCTTGATATTACAAAAGTGAATGCACTAGCAACAATTAACAAGCATGTGATGGTTATTAGCCATGGTAAGAATGTTGGGTTCATGTTACTGCTCCAATATAACTATAAGATGTATTTGAAATGCACCTTATCTTTGGTTCTTATGTTTGTCAAGACAAAAGTAGTATTATAAATACATTATTTATGAGGTTGATATATGCGGCTCACTCGTTTTACTGATTATGCGCTTAGAGTGTTGATATATGCGGCATTAAATGAAGGCCGTCAAATAACTATTACGGAATTAACAGAAAAATATAATTTATCCAGGAATCATTTATTGAAAGTTGTACATCTATTATCAAAGGAAGGGCTGTTACTATCTAAGCGGGGTAGGAATGGAGGCTTAGTAATGGGTAAGGCTGCTGATAAGATAACAGTAGGGTATGTTGTTTCACGATTTGAGCCCCAAAAAAGTTTGGTAGATTGTATCAATCCTCGCTGTGTCCTCGTGGTTGGTTGTGTCCTTAAACGTGCGTTAGATGAGGCACATGAAGTCTTTATTGATAGATTAAACCAATACACAATTGCAGATTTGATTAAAGAAAAAAATTATATGCTTTTGCAATTTGGGCTTGACATAAACACTGAAAACCATTAAACATGTATTTTAAATACATTATAATGAGTAGGCTGGTGTGTACACTGAAACTCTCGATCAATTTGCAAAAATAGCGACTTCTAAAGCTAACATAATTCAAAAGTCACCTTTATCCTTTCTCATAGGCAGCATCATGGCTGGCGCTTATGTAGGATTAGGCGTCATATTAATCTTTACCCTTGCTGGTATGGTGCCTCAAGAATATAGCGTTTTAATAATGGGGGCATCATTTGGTATTGCTTTAATGCTGGTTGTATTTGCTGGCTCAGAACTGTTTACAGGACATACTATGTATATGTCCATTGGTCGTATTAGAAACGTGATAAAAACGGTCGATGTGGTAAAAGCATGGTTCATTACCTGGATGGGTAATTTATTAGGCTGTATAGCGCTTGCCTATTTGTATTATCTTGGGGATGGGGCGTTAATGAAATCAAGTGGTGAAGTATTATTGAAAGTTGCTGAATACAAAATGAACAGTTCGGCTGGAGAGCTGGTTGCTCGTGGCATCTTGTGTAATTGGTTGGTATGCCTAGCTATTTGGATGTCTTATCGAGTGAAAGGCGATTCAGCAAAAGCTATCGTAATATTTTGGTGTTTGTTTGCATTTATTGCCAGTGGATATGAACATAGCATAGCCAACATGACATTATTTAGTCTGGCGCTTCTTGCCGAGCACTCTGAAGCAATTTCTTTAGCCGGTATGGCTCATAATTTACTCTGGGTTACTTTGGGTAATACCATAGCCGGTGTATTTTTTATGGCCTATGGGTACACATTGGCTAACCCGTGGCCCACTAAGTAGCATTGAAACACGTCTTTACACTAAAAAAGAGTTTGTTATGTCTGACACTACTAAGCATTGCCCCATTAGTACCGAGCAAATAAATAATGTGGTGCAAGTGTTTTATGCCAAAATTCGTGCGCACCCCACACTTGGCCCGATTTTCAATGGTGCTATAGGCACAAATGCGGATGTTTGGGCGTTTCATGAAGAAAAAATCATTC
>JAESSQ010000006.1 GCA_016764035.1 Gammaproteobacteria bacterium | reverse complement strand
CTGCAAAATTATTAGGCTTAAGCTTAAGACAACTCAGATATCGTTTACAAAAGTTGGATATCCAATAAGCAGCTGATTGTATATTAGCAAGTCACATAATCTGACATCATGAGACTAAGTAAAGTCAGAAGTTGCGAATTAAGAATCACGCTTTAAAATACACCAGCTAAAAATGAACCCTCTATTTTTGTACTTCAAAATTGTCACAATCTGACATTGTTCACCCCTAAACAATCACGCCGTCAAATGCAATTACAACGTTAATCGACTGATATTATTAAAAAAAATAACCTTTAATGGTAATTGGCATAATCCCTGCTATATCTTTATCAGTCTTCAACAATAAAGACAAATCACTAAAAAACTCATATTACACCTCTCGGGAGAAACCCATGAAAAAAGTTCAACAAGGTTTTACATTAATCGAATTAATGATCGTAGTAGCTATTATCGGTATTTTGGCGTCAGTTGCTTTACCTGCTTACCAGAATAACGTTCAGTCTGCGAATGCAGCACACATTATTCAAGCCGCTAAAGATTTTTCTAAAAAGGCATCTGTTGCTATTCAAGCTTCTGAAGTAACAGTTGCTAACCTGCTTTTAGGCACAAATAACGTACCTACTGCAGCGACTATGATTGCTTCTGATTCAGTAACTGGTGCTGCTCTGGCTGCTGGTGTATTAACACTAACAGGTGATGCCGATAAAATTGGTGCTGGTAATGTAGTAACAGTAACTATGGCTGCCGACGGTACCGCAACGTTTGCTGGCTCATGTACTGCTGCTGGTTCTGCATGTGCTGGTCTTTTATAAGCCATCTTTCGCTTAGTTAAAAGCCAGGGCAGTAATGCCCTGGCTTTTATTGTTTTTACGAATAAATTTTTATGAATGAATATGGAGACAAGCATGAAAAATAACCACCATGGTTTTAGTTTAATAGAGCTGATGATTACCGTTGCTATTGTTGGTATTCTAGCTTCTGTTGCTCTACCTGCTTATCAAAATTACACAAAAAAAGGTCAGTTCACTGAAATCATTATCGCTACCAGCACAGTAAAAAGCCAAATAGAAATCGCTGCACATGGCGGCAGGCTGGCTACTGCAGGCTCTGCAATTAATCTTACAGTCGCTGATGGCGGCTCTAACGGTATCGATACCGATATCTCTGTCACTGTAGGCAATCTGGCTACCTTAACCACAGTAAACGGCGTTATTACAGCGACCGCTACCGCGGATATTGGCAGCGAAACCTACGTGCTCACGCCTACCGTTAACGGCAATAGATTAGTATGGGCGATAAGCGGTACTTGCGTTGCAGCTACTTATTGTTAACTACGTTCATATAAACCATTTGCATAAAACTGCCCGCACTGGGCAGTTTTTTTCGATATATAAGCCTACTTTTTTATTATCGAAACAAAACAATCACTCAAAGTCAGGCGACTATAATCTCTTCGTTTTTGCCTCATCCATTTCTAAACACTTATTCACAAGCATAAAAGCAATCGTAGCGGATAGTCAAACCACAGCTACTGTTATAACTCTATGTTAATACGCGAGTAATCTCTTAATATGGTCATTATTGGCGACATCATATAGCGTGTAAATTACAACCTTTTAATAAAAACCGTCTATGCTTGATTGATAATTCAAATAAAAATAATGCATCTCAAAAACGAACACTATGAGCTACGATAAAACAGCAGCAGGTATTAACTTAACCGGTATTTCATACAAGCTCGTTAATGATGGACTTATTGACGAAAAAACGGCGTTAGATGCACTTGAACAATCAAAAAAAGATTCGATATCTTTCACCGAATATTTAATTGCCAACAAAATACTTTCGGCAACAAAGATAGCTACAGCAGTTTCCAAAGAATTCGGCTTACCGGTTTTTGATCTCGACGCTATCGATTTCGACGCCATTCCACGTGATATCGTCGATAACAAACTTATCAAAAAACATCACATACTGCCTTTATACAAACGCGGTAATCGCTTATACGTGGGAATTGCAGACCCAACAAATTTGGCCGCTATTGATGATATTAAGTTTCATACTGGGGTAAACACTGAAGCCATTCTCGTTGAAGAAGACAAGTTATCAAAGGTGGTCGAAAAACTGCTAGAAGACCAGGACAACGCCATTAACGGTTTGATGGGCGATGACCTGGAAGATCTTGATGACCTGGACTTCGCTGATCCGGAAGCTGAGCAACAACAAGATGATACTGACTCTGGTGTTGATGACACCCCTGTTGTACGTTTCATTAACAAAATTTTATTAGATGCCATTAAAAAGGGTGCGTCAGATATTCACTTTGAGCCCTATGAAAAAATCTACCGTGTTCGACTTCGTATCGACGGCGTTTTACGCGAAGTAGCAAGACCGCCAGTAGTCATGAGCCCTAAGCTATGTGCGCGTATCAAAGTGATGTCACGCATGGACACGGCAGAAAAAAGGGTGCCCCAGGATGGACGCATCAAATTAAAAATTTCCAAAACTAAAGCCATCGATTTTCGTGTTAATACTTGCCCCACGCTGTTTGGTGAAAAAATTGTACTACGTATTTTAGACCCATCGAGCGCATCTCTAGGTATTGATGCCCTAGGTTACGAGCCCGAACAAAAAGAACTCTACCTTAAAGCATTGGCCAACCCTTATGGCATGATATTGGTTACCGGTCCTACAGGTAGTGGTAAAACGGTATCGCTGTATACCGGCTTAAATATATTAAATACTGTAGATACGAATATTTCAACGGCCGAAGATCCGGTCGAAATTAATCTCGAAGGTATCAATCAGGTTAACGTTAACGAAAAAGTTGGCTTAACCTTTGAAACCGCACTACGTGCATTTTTACGACAAGACCCCGATATTATTATGGTCGGTGAAATTCGTGACCTCAACGCCGCAGAGATTGCCATCAAAGCTGCACAAACCGGCCACATGGTTATGTCTACTTTACACACCAACGATGCACCTCTTACACTAGCTCGACTAGTAAATATGGGCGTGCCTCCCTTTAATATTGCCTCCGCTGTCTCCTTAATTATTGCGCAACGACTGGCGCGCCGACTATGTCCCATATGTAAAGAAAAGGTTGATATACCACGAGCAGCCCTTCAAGAAGAAGGTTTCACCAGTGCGCAAATTGATGCTAAACCGCAGTTATATAAAGCCGTCGGTTGCGATTCATGCAGCGAAGGTTTTAAAGGTCGCGTTGGTATCTATCAGGTAATGCCAATATCCGACGCCATTGGCCGCATCATTATGGAAAATGGAACATCGATCGATGTAGCTGACCAGGCGAAGAAAGATGGCGTTGATAACCTGAGGCAGTCGGCAATTAAAAAAGTACTCGCTGGATTAACCAGTCTCGAAGAAATTAACCGCGTAACAAAAGATTAGGAAAACAGCAGGATACTAAGATGGCTAAGGCAAAAGTAAAAAATGCAACCTTCACATGGGAGTGTACGAATAAAAAAGGTACTACCGTTAAAGGTGAAATGAGCGCTGCCAGTATGGATGTGGTAAAAGCAGAACTTCGAAAACAGGGCCTCATTCCTAAAAAAGGCAAAATAAAGAAAAAAGGTGGCAGCCTGTTTACAGAAAGGCAAAAGGCGATTACAACGAAAGATATCGCCGTTTTTAGCCGTCAACTTGCAACCATGTTGAAAGCCGGCGTACCTATGGTGCAAGCGTTTGATATTGTCGGACAGGGGCACTCAAACCCGAGTATGGCGAAGCTTATTTTTCAGGTTAAAGCTGACATTGAAGCAGGCGGCACATTAGCAAGTGCTTTAAGCCAACACCCGGTTTATTTTGATGAATTATTTGTCAGTCTAGTCGATGCTGGTGAGCAGTCCGGTGCGCTTGAAACACTGCTTGAAAAAGTGGCAACCTATAAAGAAAAATCTGAAGCATTAAAAAATAAAATTAAAAAAGCATTAACTTATCCCATTAGTGTACTCGTCGTAGCGGTGGTAGTTTCTGCTATTCTTTTAATATTTGTAGTACCCACCTTTGCTGAAATGTTTGAAGGTTTTGGTGCAGAATTACCTACGTTTACATTATTCGTTGTTGGTCTTTCCGATGTACTTGTCGAAAACGTCTGGACTTTTATTGGTATTATAATCGCTATAATTTATGGCTTTAAACAAGCAAAGCTTAGATCCAAAGCCTTTAGAGATAGCCTGGACAAACTAGCCCTTAAACTTCCGGCTGTCGGCACACTAACTACCAATGCCGCTATTGCTCGCTTTTCAAGAACATTGGCAACGATGTTTGCTGCGGGTGTTCCACTTGTAGAGGCCATGGTTTCTGTAGCGGGTGCGGCAGGTAACAGCGTTTATCAAAAAGCTATCATGCAAGTAAGAGATGACATCGCAGCAGGAACAACCTTGCAAGTTAGTCTTTCCCAAAACAAACAACTGTTTCCAAACATGTTAATTCAAATG
>JAESSQ010000005.1 GCA_016764035.1 Gammaproteobacteria bacterium | reverse complement strand
TTTGTTCAGGTAGATGATCAGGATCAAAACCTTGACCCATTAGTACGGGAAACGGTTATCGTCATAGTCATAAGCTCTACTGGTGATCGTGAAGAATTAATTCTTACAGAGACAGGTGTTAACACAGGAATATTTGTCGGTTACGTACAGTCCACTTCCAATCCCGTTACACAATATGATGGACTTTTAACATTAGCTGCTGAGGCCACGATAACGGTTCAGTACACGGATATATTTGATCCAACAGATACCAGCACAGGCGGTTCACTGGTTGACCCGTTTGGTATTGTTTTTAGTAGTCTTAATGGTGCACCCTTAGATGGCGCCATTATTACAATTTTAGATGCCGTCGGTAACCCAGCAAACGTTTTTGGTGATGACGGTATAAGTGTCTACCCAGCAACCGTGGTTACGGGTGGTAGTGTGACAGACGGCGGTGGTACTGTGTACAACTTCCCAGTAGGTGGCTATCGATTCCCACGCTTGTTGCCAGCGGATTATCGCCTGGTCGTAACTCCGCCTGCTGGTTTTGAAGGTCCCTCAGTCGCAACGATTGCAACCCTGCAAGCATTACCAGGTGCGCCATTTGCACTAGACATTAATGCATCATTTGCGAATATATTTACCTTGGTCATTGGGCCACCACTTAATGTTGATGTGCCGCTTGATGCATTATCGTCCTACCTTGTTATCGATAAATCTGTGTCAAAAAACACAGCAGCAATCGGTGATTTTGTTCAATACACCTTAAATTTAACCAATGTCGATTTAAATACAGTCTCAAGTAATCTCGTAGTAACCGATACATTGCCAATAGGATTACGATATCAAGCAGCATCTGTTCGTTATGATGGCGTAGCTGGTGTAGCACCACAAATTTCAAAAGATGGTCGTACGCTTACGTTTTTTGTTAATCAATTATTACCTGGTGCATCGATACAAATAAAATATGTAACTGAATTGACGGTTGGTACAAATTTAGGCAAAGCTGTTAATAGTGTTATTGCACAGGATGATCGAGACGTGCAGTCAAATACTGCCGTTGCCGCAATAATGGTTACAGAAGATTTATTCGCAAGTAAAAGTTTTATTGTTGGCCGTGTAATTATCGGCGAGTGTGATGAAGATGCAACACTTATTAATCCGGGCTTACCTTCCGTTCGTGTGTTTATGGAAGACGGAACGTATGCGGCAACCGATGAAAATGGTCGTTTTCATTTCGAAGGAATTAATCCAGGTACCCATATTGTTCAAGTCGATAAAGCCAGTATTCCAGATAACCTTGAAATTGTTGATTGTGTAAAAAATACACGCTATGCAGGCACACCTTATTCTCAATTTGTAGACATTCAGGGTGGTACTTTGTGGCGTACTGACTTTTATGTTCGCGAGAAAAAACCCATTACCGATACGGCAACACTATTTATAAACAGTGAATTAAACGAAGAAGATATTAAATATACAATCGAAATGAGTAACGGTGAAGTTGCTACCAACAACTACCGTTTAATGATTAATTTACCTGACGGCATAGTGTACGATTCAGGCAGTAGCGTTTTTGACGATGAAGTTTTAGATGATCCCTACGTCAATGAAAACATGATTGTTTATCGTTTTGGTGATCTGGGAAATAACTGGAAAAAATCACTTACCTTTCGTGGACACATAAAAGAAAAAGCAGATGGCAATTTAGTCACAACAGCTTTTGTCATGCTCGATACGAAAGCTAAGAAAAATATACGTTCCACACCTATTAAAAATAAGTTGCAAGTAAGTCGTGTAAGGGAAGTAGAAAAAACGGTTGTCTATCAAGCCTATTTTCAACCTTTAGGCACAGAGCTTTCTACGCTGAGTAAAAAAGGCATACGTGCAGCTATTAATAATTTAGGTGAAGTAGATATCACAAGAAATGATGTGACCGGTTATTCTGACAATACGTCTGTGAAACAAAGAAGTATCTGGTTATACGAAGACAATACGGAGCTATCGAAAGAACGAGCAAAAGTGGTTGGCGATTTTCTTATTAACGAATTAAACATCGCTAAAGATAAAATTTTCATCAAAGGTGCCGGTGCTTCTGAACCTGTAGGTGTGAATAATTCTACGGGGGGTCGTTCACTCAATCGTCGTGCAGATCTTGTTGTTACTACCAGTGAAGTTGTTGCACCGGGTAAAGTCGAGCTGGTTACCTCGCAGAGTAAGGTTAGTGAAATAACCCTTGAAAGTCAGCCTGAGTATAAAGCTGAAAAACTTATCGAAGCACCACCGACAACAGAACAACTGAACATTAGTGCTTTTGATGAATTCTGGATAAAAGCCGCCAAGCCAGGTTATGAATGGTTGATGCCGGATGTTAACTACACACCGTTTGCACCTTCCGTGAATCTTGCCATCAAACATAAGCCAGGCGACAGTTTTGAGATAAGCCTAAATGGTCAGCCATTAAACCCTTTGTTCTACTTCGGCATGATAAAAAATAAAGCCAATACTATCGCGCGTAGTTACTGGCAGGGTGTGCACCTTATTAATGGTAATAACCGTTTTGAATTCACCGTTAAAGATAACAACGGTAATGTGATAAAAACCCTGGCTCGTAATATTGTGTTTGCTGGCATACCAGTTAGGGCAGAGTTAGACGTGGAACATTCTCGCCTAATTGCTGATGGTCGAAATGTACCGGTTGTGGCTATTCGTGTTTATGATAAGAACGGTCATTTTGCACGTCCGGGTTCTCGCGGTAAGTATGTTTTGTCTGAGCCGTATCTCTCACAACAGGCTGTCGAAGCGTTCCAGGTTAACCGTCTTTCTGGTTTAAATCGTGACCATCCTGAGTATATCGTTGGTCAAAATGGTATCGCTTACATCGCCTTAGAACCTACAACCATTACCGGTAAATTAGAAATTAATCTACCTTTCTCGGGTCGTAAAAAGACGCGACTACAAACCTGGATGCAGCCAGAAGTTCGTGACTGGATTATGGTTGGTCTGGCCGAAGGTACGGTTGGTTATAACGCAGCATCTGGAAATAAAGAAGCGTTGAATGCAGGCGACATCGATGATGAATTTTACAGCCAGGGAAAAATTGCGTTTTATGCTAAAGGTAAAGTGAAGGGCGACTGGTTGTTGACGACATCTTACGATACCTCGAAAAACACCAACGCAGGTGATAACCGAGTAAATCAGTTGATTGACCCCAATACTTATTACACGATTTATGGTGATAATTCACGACAACGCCATGACGCTTCGAGTGCTGAAAAACTTTATATAAAAATTGAACGACAGCATTTTTATGCTTTATTCGGAGATATGGATACCGGTTTGACGGTGACTGAATTGTCGAAATTTAATCGTCGTATGACAGGCCTTAAATCTGAATTTGATAACGGTAAGGTTTCGTACACTGCTTTTGCTGCCGAGAACCTAAATAATTTTATTAAAGATGAAATACAGGGTGAAGGCATATCAGGACTGTATCGTTTAAGCGGTAAAAATATCGTTATCAATAGTGATGATATCGTTATCGAAACACGTGACCGCTTCCGTAGTGAGATAATAATTAATACAGAAACCATGCGTCGCTACCTCGACTACAGTATTGACTACAGTGATGGCACTATCTTCTTCCGTAAACCGATTGCCAGTCGTGACGAAAACTTCAACCCGATATTTATTGTTGCCGATTATGAAGTAGAAGCGCCAGTTAAAGGTGACATTACAGCGGGTGGTCGTGCAGCTGTTCGATTAAATGACGGTCAGGTGGAATTGGGTGCAACACTGATACATGATGGAAGCGATCAAAATGAAGGCGACCTTATCGGTGTTGACGCACGTATCGAACTGGACAGTAAAACAGAAGTTAGATTAGAAGCTGCAACATCAGATGTGGCTTCTGGGGCACAGGATTTAACTGGTTCTGCTTATTCCGCAGAAATAGTGCACGGTGGTGACAAATTAAAAGCACGTGCTTATGCAAAACAACAAGATGAAGACTTTGGTTTAGGGCAACAATCCATTAGTCAGACAGGTACACGCAAATACGGTGCTGAAGCGAATTATCGTTTAACGCAGGAAACAGCCGTCGATGGTACGGTTTATCACGAAGACAATTTGAATGCAGACAGTAAACGAGATGTAGTCGAGTTTAATGCGATTTATAACAAGCGTGATTACTCATTAAATGCTGGCCTGCGAATCGCGCGTGATGTAGATAGCCTGGGTATTGCCAACAACTCTAACCTGTTATTGCTGGGCGCAAGTAAAAGTTTGCTGGATGATACCGTGAGATTGCGAGGCAGTGCAGAGATAGCGATAGATTCTAAAAACGATAATATAGATTATCCCTCACGTTATATTATTGGCGCAGACTATTTTGTTACCTCGAATGTTAATTTGTTTGCAGAAAATGAATGGACCATAGGTGAAAATCAGGATACACAAATGACACGTGCAGGTGTACGTTCAACACCATGGACCAATGCGCAATTGAACACTGCTGTAAATCAAGAAGTCAATGAGAACGGTATTCGTTCATTTGCTACTCTGGGGCTGACACAGAGCTTTCCAATCAATAAACGCTGGAGTGGTGATGTTGCACTGGACCATTCGCAAACTATGCGTACGCCAGGTGTACAGGCGTTTAATGACAATGTTCCCATTGCCCAGGGCACAACCGATAATGACTTTACTGCGATCTCTGTAGGTACTACCTACAACGCACAAAGTTACACGCTGAATAATCGTATCGAATTCCGTAAAGCTGATCTAGAAGATAAATACGGCGCCATAGTTAACTGGGAAAGAAACCTGAAGGGTGGTGTTGGTTATTCTGTGACGACAAAATTATTTAAAACAGAACGCACAGATAATAGCGAAATTATTGACGGTGACGTGCGTTTCTCAATGGCTTATCGACCCTTGCAATCACGCTGGATAACATTGAATCGTCTCGACTTTCAATTTGATTCAAACACCGACATCATCGGTATAAAAACACGTCAACGTAAGTTGATAGAAAATTTGACGACGAACTATCTTATCGATGATAGAAATCAATTGGCGTTTAATTTCGGCATGAAATACGTGGTAGATAATTTTGATGATGCTGAATTCAGCGGTATGACAGGGTTAATTGGTAGTGAATTCCGTCATGATATAAGCGATATATTTGATGTAGGTGTACATGCGCATACGTTGTACTCGGCTAACTCCAATGTGCATCGATATTCAGCTGGACTTTCTTTTGGTTGGAACATGACGCGTAATATCTGGTTAAGCGTAGGCTATAACGTTGACGGCTTTGAAGATAGAGATTTTTCAGCCGCCGCTTACACATCAAGCGGTCCGTATATCCGTTTCCGTCTGAAGTTTGATCAGGATACCGCAGACCAGATTCAGAGCTGGTTAAATTAATCACGAATTGTTAGCTGTTCGACTCGTCGCTAAAATTCTTTTAGATGCGAGCTATTCGAAATTATTCATTCTCATGAGGTAAACTATAGCCTCTTGTCTAGTTTCTTGAAGCGTTCACTTATTTATACAGCATGACTACACAACGTCGAATTCAGCCCATGCCAGTTCAACTGGTCAATCAAATTGCCGCTGGTGAAGTTGTCGAGCGCCCTGCCGCCGTGGTCAAAGAACTGCTGGAAAATAGTCTGGATGCCGGCGCCACTAAAATCGTCATCGATGTCGAAAAAGGTGGCACAAAACTTATCCGCATCTCCGATAACGGCCATGGCATTCATAAAGATGATCTGGTGTTATCGTTGTCGCCGCACGCTACCAGTAAAATTCGTAGTATTGATGATTTAGAGCAAGTCATAAGCTTAGGGTTTCGTGGCGAGGCTTTACCTAGTATCGCTTCTGTTAGCCATTTACAGTTAACCTCCTGTTGGCAGGGTGGCGACGAAACATGGCAATTGACCATGAACAACAGTGCTGCCAGTGAGCTTTCGCCGGCTGCAAACAAAGCAGGGACAACCGTCGAAGTTCGTGATCTGTTTTTCAATGTGCCAGCCAGGCGTAAATTTCTTCGTACCGAAAAAACAGAATTCTCACATCTTGAAGATGTGGTTAAGCGCATCTCGCTTAGTCGATTCGATGTCGATATTTCACTGCGCCACAACCAGCGTGTCGTTAAAGCTTTGCGCGCGGCTAAAGACCAATTGGAACAGGAAAAACGTATCGCCGATATTTTCGGGCCTGCTTTTGTAGAGCAAGCGGTACATATAGATTTCAGTTATGAAGAGCTACGCATATGGGGCTGGATTGCCGAGCCGACATTTTCTCGAAGTCAGGCGGATATGCAATACTTTTACGTCAATGGTCGCGTGGTAAGAGATCGTCTGGTCACGCATGCAGTACGCCAAGCGTATTCAGATGTCTTGTTTCACGGCAGGCATCCGGCGTATGTATTGTTCTTTGAATGTAATCCCGCCATGGTCGATGTCAATGCGCACCCAGGTAAACATGAGGTACGTTTTAGGCAAGGTCGACAGGTACATGATTTTCTTTTCCGTGCGATACATAAAAGTCTGGCCGAAGTAAAAACAAATGACACAGGCTCACATGAATTGCATCATTTTTCAAAGACGGCTATGGCTAAATCGGAACACGTCTCCACAGCATCACAACCTGGTATGCAAAATCAGTATTCGTTACAATCGTCGATGCCCTTTGCCGTAGCTGAACAAAGGCGAGCATACAAAAACATTTTGAGTGGAATTCTTTTTTGCAATTGTAACATTTTATGTCATAATGACCAAATAATTATTTTTAATTTTATAAATAACATAAACATTCCATTTAAATTATTATAAAATATTAAAATATAACTTTTAATGTCCTACTATGACAATTTAAATTTTAACAAAAAAAAATATTAATAAATAAATATCATCATTATTTTACTTCATTGTCTCTTAATAATGCATATTAATCTCTTATCTTTTAAGACAATCTTTTATAACCTTTTTTGGTCTACCATTTATTTGTTTTTTCAGTCCTTCCTAATATAAAATTAAAATTACCATAAAGCTTATAAACACATAAAATCTTTTTGCAGTTGGGTATAAAATATTATTCATTTGGCTTGCTTATTTTATAGAAAATTTATTTTCTTTTACATCCACTATCAATTTTTCTCTTTATTAGATAGAAATTTTCTGATATTTTTTCTTTTTTTCTTCTTTTAAAATATATTTTCCTTCTA
>JAESSQ010000027.1 GCA_016764035.1 Gammaproteobacteria bacterium | reverse complement strand
ACCAGAACCGATCGAAAAAACCGATTGCTTACCTATCCTTCAATGTCATGGTTATTTGCCTTTGGGTGTCTTTTAACTGGAGTGGGCAGAATCCAGTCGCTACCAACTGCAGGAAAAAATAGGCGAAGGTGGTATGGGTTCAGTTTATCTGGCGCAAAGAATCGATAAAGAGGTTGAGCACAAAGTTGCGATAAAACTGATCAATAGCGCTTTTACTACCGATGCCAATATTGAACGTTTTAAAAACGAACGGCAAATTCTTGCCAGTCTTGATCACGAAAACATCGCGCGCTTTATCGATGCAGGCACAACTACATCGGGTGTCTTATATGTGGTGATGGAATACATTCGGGGTGTTTCGCTTAATAATTATTGTCAGGATCACAAGCTCGATATCAAACAAAAGTTCTCATTGTTTCTGCAATTGTGCGATGCCATCGATTATGCACATAAAAATTTTATTATCCACCGAGATATCAAACCGACTAATATCTTGGTCAATAAGCAAGGCAAGGTTAAATTACTGGATTTTGGTATAGCCAAGTTGGTTGATGATGATACGCAACAAGTGGTGGCGACAGTGACCAAGATCATGACTCCTGCTTATGCCAGCCCCGAACAGTTATTGGGGAAAAAGATCACGGTACAAAGTGATATCTATGCACTGGGTATTGTGCTATTTGAAATCATTATTGGTTGCAGGCCCTATCAGAGGTATGAGAAGGATGCACATACCTACCAGATGAAAGTTGTCAATGGTATCCATACCAAACCTTCACATTTGCTGATCGAACTGGCAGAGCCAGAACAGCTATTAACCACAAAATACCTGCTTAAAGGCGATATAGATGCCTTATTAACAAAGGTCATTCATCCTGATATTAAACATCGCTATGAAACAGTCTATGAATTAAAGGGAGACATCAACAGTTATTTGCGGGGTTTTCCGGTCAAAGCGCGAAAACCCAGCTTCTGGTATTTTTTACGGCTTTTTATCAAACGCAATAAACTGATTACTGTCATATTAAGTGCTTCATTGGCTGTAATTATCGGCTTTAGTGTCTACAGCTATATACAAAACCAGGAGCTCATCAGCCGTGGTATAGAGCTGGCTGAACAAAGAGACGAGGCGGTACGTCAGGCCAAAAAAGCTAAATTGGCCTCAGACTTTTTACTAGATTCCTTCCAGACTGCTGATCCCACCCGCACCTTTGGCGAAAAACTCACTATTAAAAAAGTTATGGAAGATAGTTATGAAAGGCTTAAAAACAACCCATTAGAGGACAGTAGTCTTAATGCCGAATTATATAACACCATTTCTGGAGCATTTTATGGTATGGCTTCTATAGAGTTTGCCTTTGAAGCAGCCAATATGGGGCTGGATGAAATCAAAAAATCACCCAATTTAGATCCATTAATAAATGTAAAATTATTAATTAGTAGAGCAAGTGGTTATTTTGCGAAACATAATTATAAGGCTTCACTAAATGATCTTGATGGGGCTTTATTTATTTGTCAGAAAAATACATTAATTGTTGATTGTCAAATTGATAAAATTTATTTACTCATTGCAAGAAATCAAAATGTTATTGGCAATAAAAAAATTGCTAAAAGTTTTGTAGATAAATCTTTAAAATGGGTGGAAGAACAAGGCATTACAGGACAAAGGTACGCCAAAATATTACTTATCAAAGCAAGAATTGAGAATGATATGGAATTGCCGAATGAAACATTGAAAACAATAGAAAAATTAAAGTCTCAGATATCATTGAATAATAAGCAAGAGAGTTATGATTATTTGAATGGTGAAATGTACACTTTATTCGCATTAGATAAATTAAAAAAATTTGATGAAGCTGATGAAATATCTAAAAAAATAATAGAACAAATTACAAATAATTTTGGTAAAAAAAATGCCTTATATATAAGAGCGGCCATATTTAGAGCCTTAATACATGTAAGGTTTAAGCAATATGATGGTGCATTAAAGAGATTTGATGAGGTTATTGGCATTAAAAAAGGATTAAATCTTAATTATTCTACAGAAGAAAATTAAATCGCTAACATCTATTATTACAGAACACAAGACTATCCAAAGGCAATAAAACACTATTCAGAGGCTATTAGACTGGAAGTCCTTGATACAGACATATCAACAAGCAATTTAGGATATTATAGACGAAACCTGGGTTATGCTTACTTTAAGAATAATAATGTTCAAATGGCATTGGATAATTTAAAAAAAGCAAGAAAAATATTTTATTCACTATCAGACGATTATGCTGGTGTTTTGAAGAAAATTGATGAATGGATTGATTATATAAACTCTAATCCTATTGAGAAAAAATGATTCAACCATATAATTTTGATTCTATTTACTGACATAGGATACATTATGAAACTTATTTACCTTTTAATTTTATTATTTTCGAGCGCTGCTTATTGTACCCCAGGGTCTGATGGTTGTTTTGAAGAACCCTTCATTGAATACTATTTTGCAAGAGTTTCGATACTTGATAACCAATCAATAGATAGTGCAGGGTGTCCTGGTAGTGACCCCGACACTTTGGACTCTCCTAGTATAAATGGAGCTAGGATTCTTTACGGTATTCCTGCTAATGGAATTCAATTTGCAACCAATGTAATAATTGAACCACCTACAAATCCAATTAACAATAATCCTGGTTATTTTCATTTTATGGAAATATCTCAAGATAATATCCTACAGTCATTGCCTGGAATTGAAAGTATGATTATTGATGCCAGTATAGCCTATGATTCATTAAATCACTACAGTTTGGTTGTGGATTATAAAGCTGAAAATAGAGTACATAACTCTTTGACTATTCAATTAGATGATAATCACCTCGATTTTGAGTTAGCTATTTCTTGGGTTAACCTTGGATGTGTAAGCAGTACTGGTGGTATATGTGACCTCGAAAACGGACAAATTGAAGTAAAATTAAATTATGACAATACTGAAATAATAAGAACTATTGATGGCTTATTATACCAGAAAGGATTCGCAGGTTTTGGTTTCAGTGATCCAGTTTATTGGAAAGTATCTGGTGTATATTGGGGTGAGTTAGGAAATGATAACTTCAATGCTGGGTTCGAGTTGAGTGCTCCTAGCCAATTTTAATTTAACTTGGTATTGGTTATTAAACGTAAAAACTGTCGATAAAGTCCCCGCTCATAAGCGGGGACTTTTAGATTTGAAATAACCTACACATCAAAGCTTAGCACCCAACAAAACACCTTGCTTAATAGCCCGTTT
>JAESSQ010000026.1 GCA_016764035.1 Gammaproteobacteria bacterium | reverse complement strand
GTGAATGGTGGGTTGTTTGGTCAGACTATCCAATCACCTAAATTTACCCGAAAATCAAGACAAGCCATATTAAACAGTGGCGAGATGAATTGGGCAGAAATCAATCCTGATATTTTTGGTTCAATGATTCAAGCGGTGATTACACCTGAACACCGTGGTGGTTTAGGGATGCACTATACTTCTGTACCAAACATCATGAAAGTGATAGAACCCTTATTTTTAAATGATTTGAATGAACAGTTTGAAAAAGCCCAAGGCAACAAAAACAAGCTCGATAACTTATTACAAAGAATTTACAATCTAAAGATTTTTGATCCGGCTTGTGGTAGCGGAAACTTTTTAATCATTGCCTACAAAAATCTTTGTCTCTTAGAAATCAAACTATTTCAGGCAATAGAAAAAGCTTCAGGCAATCAGGTTGTTACTCCTTTTTCAGGTATAAAACTATCGCAATTTTATGGAATTGAGCTAGATGATTTCGCTCATGAAATAGCCATACTTTCCCTGTGGTTAACTGAACACCAAATGAATAATGAATTTCTGAAAATATTTGGACAAGCCAATCCAACATTGCCGTTAAAGCAAGCTGGTAAAATAGTTCAGGGAAATGCTTGTAGACTTGATTGGGAAGATGTTTGTCCTAAAGGAGAAGGTGATGAGATTTATATATTGGGGAATCCTCCGTATTTAGGATTTAGTTTACAAAACTCTGACCAAAAAAAAGATATACATTATGTTTTTCGCTTAAGAACTAATTTTAAACGACTTGATTACATTTGTTGCTGGTTTCAGTTAGCTGCAAAATATATTCAAAATCATAGAAATTATAAAGCTGCTCTTGTTTCAACAAATTCAATTACTCAAGGGGAGCAAGTATCCCTTTTATGGCCACATATATTATCCAAAGGAATTGAAATAGGATTTGCCCATAGATCATTTAAATGGAATAACAGTGCTAAATCAAATGCAGCAGTTATTTGTATAATTGTCGGGATTAGAAATGTCACAGAAAGTCAAAAGTATATATTTGAAAGTCACTCTAAACTCCTTGTAAAAAATATTAATCCATATTTATTGAACGGGCCAAATATAATTGTTTGTAAAAGAAATAAGCCACTTTCTAACATAAATCATATGATAAGAGGTGACATGCCAATTGATGGAGGTAATCTAATAATTTCTACGATTGAGGAAAAATTTAATCTGATTCAAGATAACCCACAAATAGAAATTTTTATTAGGGAGTTTGTTGGAGCGGTTGAAGTTATGAATAATACTAATAGATGGTGCTTATGGTTTAAGAAAAACGAACTTAGTATCGCAGAATCATTTCCTAATGTTAAAAAACGACTGGATAGAGTTAGGATTATGAGGAGTAATAGCACAAACAAATCAACTAAGAAGTTAGCCGAGTCCCCGCACTTGTTTGGTCAAATTAGACATATTGAAACTAATTCTATTATTATCCCCAGTACAACATCAGAAAGAAGAGAATATATTCCACTGGGTTTTATGAAGGCAAGTACCATAATATCCAATTTGGCGTATTTAGTGCCTTGTGAGGATGCAAGTCTCTTTGGCATAATTTCTTCAAATATGCATATGGTTTGGGCAAAAACAACTTGTGGAAGATTAAAATTTGATTATAGATATTCTGCTAATCTTTGTTACAATACTTTTCCATTTCCCAATATTTCAAAACAACGCAAGGATGAAATCACCCAATGTGTTTTTAGAATAATTGATGAGCGTCAAAATCATCCAGAAAAAACTATGGCACAATTGTATGATCCTGACAAAATGCCAGATGGGTTGCGTGAAGCGCATCGTTTGAATGATCTAGCCATTGAACGCTGTTATCGAAGCAAGCCTTTTGAAAGTGATGAGGAGCGATTGGAATACCTGTTTAAATTGTATGAAAAGATGATTGCTGCTGAACAAGCCGAACAGGACATCTTTTCCAAGTAAAAAACAACTAGAAAAGGAACAACTAAAAAGAAAACCAAATAATTGGTTAACACCAAAATCTAATAAAAATATTATGACTAACTTAATAAATGTAACTTATAAAAAAACAGGAAAAAGCACGAAATCTAACGCTCAAGGCATGCGTGAAATGCAAGCTAAAGCTTATGAATACCGTGATGCCCAATATTTACTATTGAAATCACCACCAGCTTCAGGTAAGTCTTATTCCTTGATGTTTATCGCATTGGATAAGCTAATCAACCAAGGGATAGGTAAAGTCATAGTAGCAGTACCAGAGCGTTCTATTGGTGCTTCTTTTGCACCTGTTAAGTTAACTGAGTTTGGCTTTTATGCCGATTGGAACCCTTCTGAAAAATACAATTTATGCACCCCAAACCTTGAGGATGGAAAAGGAACAGTTGCCATCTTTAAAGAATTTTTAGACAATGACGAAAAGATACTGATTTGTACCCATGCGACTTTGCGCTTTGCTTGTGAAGAACTTGATGAAAAGAAATTTGACAATATACTTTTAGCTATTGATGAGTTTCATCATGTCTCTGCTGACAGCAATAATCGATTGGGAGAATTGCTTAGAAACATTATTAAAAAATCAACTGCACATATCATGGCCATGACTGGATCGTATTTTCGTGGTGACCGTGTGCCAATACTCACACCTGAAGACGAAGAGAAGTTTGAAAAAGTCACCTATAATTATTACGAACAACTCAGTGGTTACGAGTATTTAAAATCACTGGGTATTGGTTATCATTTCTATAAGGGCAAATATACTTCTGCCATCATAGAAGTATTGGATACTGATAAAAAGACCATTCTACATATCCCCAATGTTAATTCTGGAGAATCTACCAAAGATAAACACAATGAGGTGGATTTTATTATTGATGCCATTGGTGAAGTTGTTAAACAAGATAAAGATACGGGTGTGATATTTGTAAAAAGGCGTACCGATGGCAAGGTGTTGAAAATAGCTGACTTGGTAGAGGACAGCGCCAAGGAAAGGAATAAGATTGTTGAGTATTTAAGAACAGCCAAAGACATTGATGATATGGATATTATTATTGCATTGGGTATGGCTAAAGAAGGTTTTGATTGGCCATACTGCGAACATGCTTTAACTGTTGGCTATCGTGGTTCATTAACTGAGGTCATCCAAATCATAGGAAGGGCCACACGCGATAGCAGCAACAAAACTCATGCTCAATTCACCAATCTTATTGCTCAACCAGATGCTGATAATGAAGAAGTTAAATACAGCGTAAATAACATGCTCAAGGCCATCACTGCCTCTTTGTTAATGGAACAAGTATTGGCACCTAATTTTAAATTTAAGACTATGATAGATGGAGATGAACCGGCAAAGCCTGGTGAAATTAAGATTAGAGGATTAAAACAGCCAACCTCAAAACGTGTTAAGGATATTCTTGAATCTGATTTAAATGATTTAACAGCAACTATACTACAAAGTAGTGAAATGCAAAAAGCGATGCCAGGTGGTGTTGACCCCGAAGTAATTAACAAAGTCTTGATTCCTAAAATCATTAAAGAAAAATACCCAGACCTAACCGATGAGCAACTTGAAGAAGTGCGCCAACATGTTGTATTGGGTTCTGTGTTTAAAAATGGTGAGATTAAAGAAAGCGGCGATAAACGATTTTTGCGCATGGCAGACCAATTTATCAATATTGATGATATTCATATTGATATGATTGATCAGGTGAATCCTTTCCAAAAGGCATTTGAAATCATGTCTAAATCGGTTACTAAGAAAGTATTGAGAATTATACAAGACCAGATTGAATTAACCCGTATCAAGATGTCTGAAGCAGAGGTTTTGATTCTTTATCATAAGATTAAACAATTCATTAAACAGTTTGGTAAAAAACCCAATCTAAACTCATCAGATGGACAAGAAGTGAGAATGGCTCAAGCCATCATTTATATCAATGAACAAAG
>JAESSQ010000025.1 GCA_016764035.1 Gammaproteobacteria bacterium | reverse complement strand
TTATCGAAGAATTTTTATACGGTGAAGAAGCCAGCTTCATTTGCATGATCGACGGTAAAAATATTTTACCCATGGCCAGCTCTCAAGACCATAAAGCACGCGACAATGGCGACAATGGCCCCAATACTGGCGGTATGGGCGCGTACTCCCCTGCCCCCGTGGTCACACCTAAGATACACAACCGCATCATGCAGATGGTTATCGAACCAACCGTAAGAGGCATGAGCGAAGAAGGTAATAGCTTTACGGGTTTCTTATACGCAGGCGTGATGATCGACAAAGCAGGTATACCCAAAGTGCTGGAATATAACGTGCGCTTTGGTGACCCGGAAACACAACCCATTATGATGCGTTTACAATCCGACCTGGTGCAACATTGCCTGGATGCTATTGATAGCAAACTAGACAAGGTAAAAACCTCATGGGATAAACGCACCTCACTGGGTGTAGTATTGGCCGCCGGTGGTTACCCGGATAGCCACAACAAAGGCGACGTTATCAGTGGACTAGAAAATACAGAGACGGACACGACAAAAGTATTTCATGCTGGCACTGTTGAAAAAAACAGCAACATCGTAACCAATGGTGGTCGGGTTTTATGCGCCGTCGCGTTGGGTGATTCGGTAACCGAAGCACAAGACCTCGCTTACCAGTTAGTAAAAAAAATCAGTTGGAAAAACATGTACTATCGAACGGACATCGGGCATCGCGCGATAAGCAGAGAAAACAATAAACAAGGCTAACTCTCGACATATTAAGCCCTGCGTGTGACCACCGCCTTCACCTGAATATATATATCTACACCAATCGCTAATTGTAATAATTGAAACGATTTAGCCGAGATCAGTGACAATAAAATATCTTGCTTGCAATTAATTTGCAATAATACTCGACCATCTTTTTTTTCTAGAACAGCTGACACCTTACCTTCGATAATATTTAGAATACTCGTGTCATCGGCTTTATTTTTTGTCACACTAACGTCGCTGGCAAAAACAACAAGCCGCACATGTTTGCCGGTTGCCAACAAACCGGGCACCTGAAAGTAATTACCATTCACCGTCTGCACAATTGATAGCTCAAACGATTTCTCGTGTGTTAACACCGTTCCTTCTAATAGCGCTACCGCATTATCGATGATAGCCAACGGTGACTCCTGATGTATCAACGCATCGTGAATGTCACCGCTAAACCTAAGCTTGCCATGTTCCATCACCAATAAAAAATCGCAAAATCGCAACATCTCATCAAGGTCATGACTGACATAAATCATCGGGATGTTTAACTCTTCATGCAAGACTTCGAGATACGGCAGTATTTCCTGCTTATGTTTTTTATCCAGCGAGGCCAGAGGTTCATCCAGTAATAATAACTGCGGATTACTTAATAATGCTCGCCCGATAGCAACACGTTGTTTTTCACCACCAGACAATTGATGAGGATAACGATCTAATAATTTGCCGATATTAAGCATACCAACTAAATTATCTCGATCAATACGCATTAATTTTGTGGCTTCACCCCCAGTTATGCCTGGGCTACGGCGAGCACCATAATGCAAATTGTCAGACACCGTCAAATGCGGAAACAAACGACCATCTTGAAAAACATAGGCGATATTTCTTTGCTGAGGAGAGAGTTTTTTATCTGCACTCAACCAGGTAACACCAGCGATTTTTATCGTACCTTCGACCTTTTTTTCCAGCCCCGCCAGACAGCGAAGCAACGTCGTTTTACCCGAACCAGAATGGCCAAAAATACCCAGAACACCTTTTTCTGGAACCGTGAAATTAACATCCACAACAAAATCAGCACGCGCACATCGGATATTGCATTGTCCAAAACTTGCAGCCATGATTATTCGTGCGCCTTCATGCGATGATTGATAACATACATCAATAACATGGCGCTAAAAGCAAACACCAATAATACAATCGAAAGCGTATGCGCCTGTGCGTACTCAAGGGATTCAACATGGTCATATATCGCAATAGAAACCACTCTTGTCTGCCCAGCAATATTACCCCCCACCATTAAAACCACGCCAAACTCACCCAGGGTATGCGCAAAACCAAGCACACTTCCTGTAAGAAAACCTCGCTTGGCTAATGGCACGGCAACACTAAAAAAGGCATCCAGTGGTTTCGCTCCAAGCGTATAAGCGGTCTCCATTATGTCTTTGCCCACCGATTCAAATGCGTTTTGAATCGGTTGCACTACAAATGGAAAACTGTATATAACAGAGGCGATAACAAGACCAGTAAAACTAAACGTTAACGCCTGCCCAGTTAACTCAAACCACCAACCGCCCAGCGATGATTGTGGACTTAATATCAACAATAAGTAAAAACCTAAAACGGTTGGCGGTAATACGATGGGTAAGGCAACAACAGCTTCAACGATCGGCTTAATTTTTGTTTTTGTATTTGCCAACCACCACGCAACTGGCGTGCCAATGATTATTAATATCAGCGTCGTTAAACCGGCCAGTTTCACAGTTAACAGTAAAGGCGCTAATTCTGGGAACATGTCCATTGATTAGATTATTATTTCAATAATGATGATAAGTTTTATCCGCTGGCCTAAAACATTCTTAGCGAACATCATAACCCGTGTTTATAATAATTTCTCGTGCACGATGTGATTTTATGTAGCGTGAAAATGCCTGCACCGCCAACCTGTTTTGCGTTTTATTCAGTATCACCATCTTTTGGTTGATAGGTGAATAAAGCTCACGCGGTATATTCCATACACAGGAAAACGCTGCCATATTACTATTTTTATGCATGGCCATATTAAGCATAGATTGTGATACAAAACCGGCACCCGCATTTTTAGTGGCAACAAACTGAAACGTTTGTGCGATATTCTCTCCCATAACCAAGCGAGTTTGCAGCTTATGCCATAGCTTTAGATTTGCCAGTACCTGTTTAGCGGCCACACCATAAGGTGCTATTTTTGGGTTAGCTATCGCCAGATGCCGCAATGTTGATGCTTTCAGTACATCCGTACAATTACCATTATTTCTAACGTTAGCGATTAATACTAATTTACCGACTGCATAGATATATGCACTTTCTACACGGGCAAACTTTTTTAATATAAGTAAATCAACACGGTTTTCATCTGCTGATAAAAAAACATCATAAGGCGCACCTTGCACTATTTGTGCAAACAGTTTGCCACTTGATGCACTACTGATAATAAGGTCATGCCCCGTCTCAATCTTAAAATCAGCGGCAAGTTTTTGTAAGGTATATTTAAAATTACTGGCAACAGCAACGGTAATTTCAGCCGCCGATAAACCACCACTATTTAGAACCAGCAACACAAAGCATAAAATCAATTTATTCATTTTTCGATATCATCACCATAAAAAAATACCCGCAAAAGCGGGCATTTATTTATTGATTCAACAATCCGGTTATTTTATCCCTTCATCGAATCAAAAAATTCATCATTGGTTTTCGTTGCCTGCAATTTCCCCATGAGGAACTCAATGGCACCGACCTCATCCATAGGCTGCAACAAACGACGCAAGATCCACATCTTCTGCAACTCATCCGGCTTGGTCAATAACTCTTCACGACGTGTACCTGAACGATTGATATTAATCGCTGGGAAAATACGTCTCTCGGTGATGCGACGATCTAAATGAATCTCCATATTACCGGTGCCTTTAAATTCTTCGTAAATAACCTCATCCATTTTTGAGCCGGTATCAACCAATGCTGTCGCCAATATAGTAATGCTACCGCCTTCTTCAATATTTCGTGCAGCACCAAAGAAACGCTAGGGCGATGTAAAGCATGCGCATCGACACCACCGGTTAACACTTTTCCTGACGATGGAATTACCGTGTTAT
>JAESSQ010000024.1 GCA_016764035.1 Gammaproteobacteria bacterium | reverse complement strand
TGTCGGTGGCGGTGGTTGTGGCTGTAATTAAAAAAACGCGGCACCATTAAACACATAACTTATAAATTAAACCATGATATTTTTCAGTGAACAACTATGCAATCGATAAAAAATAAACTTAAGTTGGCGACATGCTCGTTACTAGTGACCACGGGCAACGTAGCCGCAGAAGCCATAGAAAATGTTTGGGAAGTAGACTCTTCCTACCTTTACTATAAAGAAGATAATCGTGTCACGGTAAATAAGCTGGTAGGCACGGCAAAAGGCTATGTCTCGCCAACCGATACGGCCTCGATAAAAGTGGTGTTTGATTCCATGACGGGTGCAACCCCCTCAGGTGCCGTAAAAACGAACAGTCCTTTGACAACCACGGGGGCCTCTGGTGGTACGGGTGTTGGTGGCAGCACGAATGCGGCAGCATTGTCGCAATTTGATGATACGCGAGTTGGTGTCAGTTTAGACTGGCAGCACGAATATAATCGTACCTTCAATATTATTTATAATGGCGCATTTTCTGTAGAAAATGATTATCAGTCAGTCGGTGGTTCGGTGACGGCGAACAAAGAAACGGCAGATCGCTCTACAAAGTTTACGCTCGGTCTGGCGCTAACCTTTGACACAATATTTCGCACAGGTACGACAACAACGCCAGACCCTATCAGTGAGGTATCTGATGATTTGTCACGTAATCAAGGTAAAAAGGCGACGACTGATCTGATTGCTGGCATGACAAATATTATCAATGCGCGAACAGTCACACAGGTGAACTTGGCTATTGGTCAGGTTAATGGCTATCAGACTGATCCGTACAAGGTTTTCAGTGTCGTCGACGCAAATGGAATCGAGCTGGATCAGTACTATGAAGGTAGACCCGATAGTCGAAAACGATGGTCTATCACGACAAAACTCAACCATCAACTGTATCCGAATAATGATAACTTGCATTTGTCTTATCGCTATTATTCGGATGACTGGGGCATTAATTCACACACGGTAAATTACAGGCATCGTTTTAATTATACTAACGTCACTTATCTAGAACCTCGACTGCGTTTGTATTCACAGAGTGAAGCAAAGTTTTACCGTAACTCGTTCTTTTCGTCTCCAGGAAGCACATTAGTTCTACCACAATTTATAAGTGCTGATTATCGTCTCGACAAAATGAGTGATGTAACTATAGGTGCGACATTAGGCAGACAGTTTTCTGGTGACAGTGACCTGAGGATACGACTAGAGTATCTCTATCAGTCATTTAAGAACGCAGAATTTGATACCAATAAAGCTATTATTTTTCAAGTTAGTTACGGCAAGCGCTTCTAGGCAACTTCATAGTATACTGGTTAAGTGTAGAGCTTTCTACACACAGTTATATCGATAATAAATAATACTGTGTACCAGGGCAGTATGATGGTGATTGAATGTGTGTTTTGTTCGTCAATAGGGCTGGTTAATGCTGGACATAAGCTGATAGTGTGTGTAAGTTTAGCGTTCAAGGAATCACTTGATAAGGATATTGCACATCATAATTAATGGAGAAGTAAATACCATGAAAAAGCTTTTATTTGTAGTACTCTTAGCTCTATCTGCACCGATTGCTGTACAGGCTAATAGTGCCGGTTGTGGTTTGGGGTCGACTCTTTTTAAAGGTCAGTCTGGACTTGGTCCTAACGTAATGGCTGCCACCACTAATGGAACATCTGGAAACCAGACATTTGGTATGAGCACAGGTACATTAGGCTGTAATGCTGGTGACACTGTTACTGCTGCTGTTGATTCATTCATTGACTCAAATATGGAACGTGTTGCACGTGACATGTCTACGGGTTCTGGTGAAACTATGGAAACTCTGGCTGCATTAATGGGTATTCAAGATAAGGATAAATCACAGTTTTTTGAAGTTAGTAAGCAAAATTTCTCAAAGATTTACAGCCGTGACGATGTGACAAGTAGTGAAGTACTAACAGCACTAAAACTTGTTATGCTTTCGAAAGATGACTTGGCTAAATACGTAGCTTAAGTATTTTTTGTATTTAAAAAAAGCGTTGCATATGCAACGCTTTTTTTTGTAGTTGTTAACGATTAAAGAGCATTATTTTGTTTCGATATTTTTTCATTATATGGCCAATGCTTATATTGCTGTTGCCGTATAACACCGTCTATGCTGATGAGTATGTAGACCATCTTATAGATATAGCTAATCACAAAAAACTTGATGAATCACGTGCCTGGCGCGCCTTGCTTCATTATAAACCAGGTGTCATCAATAGCTGGGTCAGCCAGGCTGACGATACAAAATTCTTTTTAGCCAAGGATGGAAATATAAATCCTCAGGCTGAACTTCATGCAACCATTCAAGCAATAGCAGAATCATTACCTGATAGTGATCAGCATTCGCAGTGTCGTTTTCCTGCACGATATTACTGGTTAGTTAATGCGTTAAAAATTGACCAGAAAAAAATATTACCTGTTAAATGCGCTAAATTAGACCAGTGGTTCGATACGATTAAACCCGGTTCTCTTTCACTTATTTTTCCATCAGCATATGTTAATAGTCCATCTTCGATGTTTGGGCATACCTTATTGCGAGTAACCCCAAACGACCATCGAGCGAATGCCCCCCTGGTTGCTTATGCACTTAATTATGCGGCTGATGCCGATGCCACAGATAATTCTTTAGTGTTTTCAATTAAGGGACTCATAGGTGGATATCCTGGAATATTTTCTATCGTGCCTTATTATGAAAAACTTAAAGAATATAGTGATATAGAAAACCGTGATGTTTGGGAATATTCTTTAAATTTTAGTAAAGCAGAAGTTGATCAATTAATGCGCCATGCTTGGGAGCTGCAATACATTAATTTTGATTATTATTTTCTAACGGAAAACTGTTCCTATCATATGCTTTCGTTAATGGAAGTTGCGCGACCTGAGTTAGATCTTACTGATCAGTTTGATGTTAAGGCTATTCCATCAGACACTGTGCGTGCGGTGATTAACGCTGGTTTAGTAACGAAACGAAATTACCGTGCAGCAAGCACAACGATATTGACGCAGCACGCAAAACAAATGAGTGCGAATGACAATAAACTTGTGATTGATATAAGTCGAGATTTAACCACAGTCGAAAAAATCAATAATTTGGATAAAACTAAAATCGAAAAGGCTCGTATCTACGAACAGGCCTATGATTATTCACGCTTTCTATCAACATCAGATCCTACGGTGCGTGATGCACGCGCAAAAACAAATTGGGAGTTATTGGCTGCTCGAAGTAAAATAGAAACGGATGGATTTGAAGTTTGGTTACCTGTTAAAAAGCCGGACGTCAGAGTGGAAGATGGTCACCGTACCGGTAGAATTGCATTGGGACTTGGCGAACAGGGAGGTGATTCCTACGTTAATCTCAAGCTTCGACCTGCCTATCATGATGTCGTGGATAAAGTATCAGGTTATAGTCGAGGCGCTCAGATTAACTTCTTAGATTTCGAGTTACGTTACTTTAATGAAGATGAAAAACTACGCTTGCAGAAGTTTACCGCAATAAATGTATTATCACTCACGCCTAGAGATCGTTACTTTTTACCAATATCGTGGGGAATTGATATTGCTGTTGAACGTCAACCAACCCGTAATTCTGTCACAAATGCTGTACAGGCCGTTGTCGATTTTGGTGTAAGTAAAGACTTATATAATTATGCAGTAATATCGTTAATGGCAGAGCTTGATATGAAAGTGGCCAGTAAGTTTGAGAAAGGGCATTCAGTCGGTGCGGGCGCAGTGATTAGTTTGTTAATTCAGGAAAGTTCTTATTCCCTATTGTCGTCATTAAGGTCTGTGTATTTTGAGTTAGGAGAAAAGAACTTACATCAGCAATTTGATGTCGCCTATGGCTATCACTTTAGCTTTAATGATTCACTGAGGATTACCTATATACGAAGCAGAGACTATGACATTTATAGTAATGACATTCAGCTAACATACCAGCGTTATTTTTAAACGCCAGTTTTATAATTCGTTATTAATTAATAAAATGTTTAGATACTTATTGTTATTTTTTTTGCTGACATTTTTATCTTCCTGCAGCAATTTTTTGTTTGTTCCTATTAAGCACTTTCCTGTGACACCGCAAGCAGCAGATATATTGTATGAAAATATTTATATCGATACCACAGATGGCTTGATTTTGCATGGTTGGAAATTACATGCTGATCTAATACCAAGTGACAAGCAAAAATCGGGAACGATACTTTTTTTTCACGGCAATGGCGATAATGTTAGTACGCAATTACCTAATACTTTTTGGCTAGCAAAAGAAGGTTATGATCTCTATGTTTTTGATTATCGAGAATACGGTTTGTCACAAGGCAAAGCCGAGCTTGATGCAATCATTAAAGATATGGAACTTATGATTGCTTATGTCGCAAATCAGTTGTCAGAAAATGAAAAGCTCATTGTTATGGGTCATAGCCTGGGTGGAAGCATGTCTATTTTTAGCGTTGCACATAGTGCTTATCGTAATCGAATTGAGGCCTTAATTACGGTGGAAGCGTTCAGCGATTATCATGATGTAACACAGGACGTGTTAGCTAAAAGCTGGTTGTTCTGGTTGTTTCAATGGCCACTGTCATTTACCGTTGATAATTCTTATCGGCCACTGGATTCGATAGGTTTAATTAGTCCCATTCCGCTGGTGATTATGCATAGTGAAAATGATGAAATGATTGGAATGTATCACGCGAACCGATTATTTCAGGCAGCCAATCAGCCGAAATTATTTAAACGAATTGATAGCAATCACAGCAATATATTTTTTGCAATAAAAAACAGGCAAGTACTTCTTGAAACTTTGTCAGAGTTGAAACAGGTTAAGCCTTAATTATTTGCAAACACGATGGTATCAATGCGCCATTCTGTTTCGCTGGCATGAAGGACTAAACACGACGGCCCGCCATGTGTGCGTTCTTTACCAGAAGCACCGGGGTTAACCACCCAGGGTTCTTCTTTTTTATCGATGACACGAATATGAGTGTGTCCATAGACAACTAAGCGCGCTTCTGCGTGGTCCCAGCGAAAGTCGTCATGACTGGGCATGCCGCCTAATCGATGGCCGTGTTCGACAACCAATAAACCACCCGGTAAAGTTAGTTCGTCATTCAATGGTAGTGCTGTAACGATATCGACTTCAGACGCATCCCAGAAAGCGGGCAGGTCATTATTACCGGCTACGGCGATTAATTGTTTTTTAGGTTTTAGTTGATCGAGTACGTCTGCGTTAAAAATATCCCCGGCATGTACGATGTAGTCACATCCATTGACGGTGTCTTTTATTCTTGGGTCAAGGTATCCGTGTGAGTCGGATAGTATGCCCACTGTTACAGGTTGGTCGTTCATCAAGGTTTAACCTATTATGCAGGTGTATTTTGGTATGTGTTATTTCAGTGATTAAATTGTGTGGAGGCGCATGTGCAAGCAATAAATGTCATAACTTAATCATAGTTAATAATTTTAACATGTCTCTAACTGTTAACGCTTAAACCTTGGTAATAGTCGATTAAAATCTTGGCAACTTCAGGGCGTGAAAATTCTTTAGGTGGCGCTTCACCGTTACCTAGCATCTCTCGAACTTTGGTGCCAGATAATAAAATAAAGTCTTCTTTCTTATGATCAGGTGCTTCGCACATCATCACAACTTTATCTAATTTCTTCGAGTAGGCGGTGTGGTCGGCATTAAATATTTCAATGGCTAAGGCACCGGCGGGAACGTCCTTTTCGAAAATGGTTTGTGCATCAAAAGGGCCGTAATGATCACCAACGCCAGCATGGTCGCGGCCGATGATGAAGTGTGTTGCTCCCATATTCTGACGGAAAACAGCATGCAAGACTGCTTCACGAGGACCTGCGTATAACATGTCAAAACCATAACCGGTTACTATGGCGCTGTTTTGTGGGAAGTATAGTTCTACCATTTTTCGAATCGATGCATCGCGAACGGGTGCAGGTATATCACCTGGTTTTAATTTCCCCAATAACATGTGAATAACCAGACCATCGCAAGCTAGACGTTTCATCGCCATGTGACAAAGTTCTTCATGTGCAAGATGCATCGGATTGCGTGTTTGAAATGCAACAACTTTTTCCCAGCCACGCTCTGCTATGTCGTTACGAATTTCAACCGCGGTACGGAAGGTATCCGGGAATTCGGTTTGGAAGTAGGAAAAGTTAAGTACTTGAATAGGGCCGGATAAACAAATGTTACCCTGTTCAATAAATGCGTTGACACCAGGGTGGTCTTCACCGGCAGCAGGGGCATAAATTTTTTCAGAAATAAGCTTTATTTCATCATCTGAAAATGTTTCGACAGCGTCAACATTCATAACTGCTATAACTGGATTGCCGTCAACATTAGGGTCTCTAAGTGCAATACGATCGCCAGCTTTAATCGCCGCAGAATCTTTGACCAGGTTTAATACGGGCGTTGGCCAGAATAATCCTGATGTGGTTTTCATGTCTGTGGCGACAGATAAAGCATCTGCTTTACTCATGTAAGCTGTTAGTGGGTTGAAGTAACCAGCACCCATCATGACAGCATTGGCAGCCGTCGCTGAACTTACCACAATCGAATCGAGCGTTTTGGCTTCTTTGACTAATGCTTTATTTTTGGCAGCATCGTCTACGAACAAAGGGTTTAGTTTGTCGGAACCATGAGGTTTGATCATGTGCATCTCCAGATATTGTTCACGTTAGCTTGTATATAAGTTGTATCTTTTTAACCGTTGAGACTTACCATTTGTGTACGAAATGGGTGGTTACGTTTTATGTTGTGACATCATGGTAACCACTGATTTTGCGGCTAGTCTACTGGAACATTGGGGATAGCTGTAATTAGCTAAAAGGGGTAGTGGTTATAATCTACAGACAAATAACGCAATATATTATTTTTCGTTTAAGCATATAAATCAATAGGTTGAGGACAATCTCTAATGTATTTAATTCATAAATAGATGATTATTTGTAGTAGTGACAAGTGATTTCATGCTGCGTATAAGATTTACTTATGCATGACTAAAATTAATTGTATGGTGATGCCAATTTTTATCAATTATTATCCGGTAACTATTAAATAGCTAAACAATTACTGAGGAGTTTAGAAGTAATGATTACCAGCAACCCTTTCACCGAGCTTTCGGCAATCATCCCCATTTTTGCAATGCAGGCCTATGTCGTTGCAATGTTTCTGCTTGTTATTGGCGGCACCGTGTTAGATATGATTCACAAAAAAAGTGCACAGTACTTTTTTGCGAATTCGAAAAAGGCACAGGAAAAAGCGACTCGCACGGTTAGTGGTGGCGAAAAAGTTTCACTTGCCGTTAAAACGTTAACCAAAGAAGTTTTGACATCTGGAGAATTTGCCTGCACCCGACGCAGAATATCGCATCTCTTTACCATGTACGGTTTTATTATCTTTGTAGTGAGCACAGCTTTATTAATATTTTGTTATTCAACACCTGATACAGCAGCACCAACTATTCTGCCAATATTGTGGCATGTTGGTGCGCTAATGTTATGTTTTGGTGGTTACTGGTTCTGGTTTGCGATACGTGTTGATCTAGCGTCTGAGGGTAACCCCTGGTACCGAGTAATACGCGCAGACATGTTTATCCTTTCTCTGCTTGCTACCTGCACTTTTGCATTAATCTGGTCGGCAACCCAAGGGTCAACATTAGGATGGTTATTCTTTGGTTTATTTATCCTATCCAGCACGGTGTTATTTGGCGGTGTGTTGTGGTCGAAATTCGCCCACATGTTTTTCAAACCGGCTGCTGCGTTCCAGAAGCGTATTACTAAGGCAGACGGTTCATGTGAGAATCTCCCAACCATTTCTCGAGATGATC
>JAESSQ010000291.1 GCA_016764035.1 Gammaproteobacteria bacterium | reverse complement strand
GTAAACCATTCACTGGACGAACATACCTCGAGCATCTGCTGCTGTATCGCCGGAAACTCTTTGAGTAGACTGATATACACTTTGCGCCCTGCCACCGCTTTCAAGATTCGGCAGACTCTATCCAGTAGTTCCAGCTGACGGGGAAAGGTAGTGATTTTTTCGACAATCGAGCCGACGAGTTGGGCCATTAAACGTGCACTATTATCGCTGAGCCGTCTTATTGCAAAACTACTACGCAACTCGGCCAGAGAGGAAATAATCTTATCGACTTGCTCATAACCCAGCTGCGTCAGATGTTTCTGAAGCACAGTATATGCTTCACCATCTACAACAAATGTTTTTTCAGCGTCTAACCAGTACATCACAAACGTAGACATCGCTTTGTCAGGCTCATCCACTTCAGTCGTAATAAGATTCTGGAATACCTTATCGACGACCTGCTGATGTTCCGACAATTGCTTATTTAATGTTTGCCAGTCCGCCAACCCCATCGCAACACATATACGCTGCTGAGATTGCTCATCATCGGGCAGCGTGTGTGTCTGCTTATCACTCAAAATCTGTAAGCGATTTTCCAGTTTACGCAAAAACCAGTAAGCGGCTTGTAGACCACTTGCTTCCGCATCAGTAAGGTGATTTTTTTCAGCCAGCAACGTCAACACGTTAACAATACTGCGTTGACGAAGCTCAGGGTCTCGACCGGCACGTATCAGTTGAAAGGTCTGTCCGATAAATTCAATCTCTCGAATACCACCACGCCCCAACTTAATATTGTTGGTCATACTCTTACGCTTCATCTGCGCATTGATCATCGATTTCATCTCACGGATCGATTCGATCATACTGAAATCGAGGTATCGTCGATAAACAAAAGGCGTCAACATTGACTGAAAAGATTCCCTGTCGCCATCACGACCCGTAATCAGCTTCGCTTTTATCATGGCGTATCGTTCCCAGTCACGGCCGTGCAACTGATAATACTGCTCCAGCCCAGAAAAACTCATCGCCATTGGTCCACTCTCGCCGAAAGGTCGCAGACGGGTATCCACGCGGTAAACAAAACCGTCGGCCGTCACTTCATCCAGCACTTTTACCAGCTTGCGAATGACCGCCAGATAAAATTCATAGTGGCTGGTCTGACGAGAACCAGTGGTTTCACCGTCATCGGGATAACTAAAAATCAAATCGATATCCGATGAAAAGTTGAGTTCACCGCCACCCATCTTGCCCATCGCAAACACCAATAATGCCTGCTCTTTTCCTTCCGCATCCCGTGGCATACCATAGATTTCTGCCTGCTGTTTTTCCAGTGCTTGCAGCACAACGGAGACCATCGCCTCAGCCAGATCTGTCAATTCCTGAAAAATAACATCGAGACTGTCAAGACTATTTAAGTCACGCCAGGCAATGCGCACCATCTCCTGTTGCCTAAAGACACGCAATGCCTTCATTAACTGGGCTTCATCCTTACTCATCGACACAATTTTCTCAACCGACGATGTATAGTCAGCCAGACTTCGTGGCGTGGCGAAACCTTCTGTCAGCAAAGCAAAAATTATCGCTGGATAGCGCACACAAGTGCGTGCGACAAAATCACTGCACGCCCAGACCTTGCCTAGCTGTTGTAAGCGTAAGGTGGCTTGTGGATGTAATTTTTTAGCTTCACACGAAGCAACCCAGTCAATCCAGTGGTTTTCAACAACTGGGCGCAGGGATTCAGGAACGAGAAGGAGTAACACAGCTGGAACTGATGACATAAAAAACGTTTTTATTAGTAATTGACAGGGTTAAATCGATGGCGCGAACATGATGACACATCCCCTCCTTCGATTTAACCCTATATTAATAAAACGAATTAACTAAAGATACCTTTTAAGGTAAAGAAGAAGAGTATTGATAAAAGCGCACCCGCTGGTAACGTAACCACCCATGACATAAAGATATTACGAATCACCGTCAGGTTTAGCGCGGCCATACCACGAGCCAGACCCACACCTAGTATAGCGCCGACCAATGTATGCGTGGTTGAAATAGGCAAACCCGTACCAGAAGCCAGCACCACGGTTGTCGCTGCTGCTAACGTAGCCGCAAAACCACGACTAGGCGTTAACTCTGTTATTTGATTACCCACAGTTTCGATAACTTTCTTACCGTACATGACTAAACCGATAACGATACCTACACCACCTAAAGCCAATACCCATAATGGCAATGCAGAGCTTGATGCCACCTCACCACCGCTCTGCACGATACTCACAACAGCAGCAACCGGCCCAATAGCATTAGCAACATCATTCGAACCATGTGCAAATGCCATCGCGCAGGCAGTAACAATCATCAACACGCCAAAAACACGTTCGACATTGGTATAGTGGAAATCTTTATCGGCACTGGGGTCGTGTTTAATCGTGCTTATGTACCACTTACCAATAGCCATAATAACTAAACCAATCAATACCGCGTAACCATATTGCTCTAGCGTAGACAGCTCCAAACCAACATGCTTCAAGCCTTTCACCAGCGTAACCAATGAAATAATAAAGCCAACTAAAAACATGTAATAAGGAACATATCGCTTAGCATTGTCAAAGGGATGCTCAGTATTCACGATCAACTTCAACACGCTGCGAAATAGCATGAAGGCAATAAAACCAGCAAGCACCGGAGAAACCACCCAACTGGCGACGATAAAGCCAACCTTGTCCCAATGTACGGCTTCCATACCAATACCCACCATGGCGAAACCGACAATAGCACCGACTATAGAATGTGTTGTGGAAACCGGCCAACCGTTTCTGGAGGCGATGAGCAGCCATACACCAGCAGCAAGCAACGATGCCAGCATGCCGTAAAGCAACAACTCTGGATTTGCTGATAACAGGTCGGCATCAACAATGCCTTTACGGATGGTTTTTGTTACTTGACCACCCGCTAAAATAGCACCAGAAAACTCAAAAATAGCGGCAATAACAACCGCTTGTTTAATGGTTAATGCTTTTGAACCCACTGAGGTCGCCATGGCATTGGCAACATCATTTGCACCAATACCCCAGGCCATGAACAGACCAAGAACAGCTGCAAGAATAAGAAATACTGTACCGTACTGCGCAATAATATCCACAATATACCCCTACTTTGCCAACATCAGCATTAATCGACCGCCCACACCTTGCGATCTATCAGCAACTTCACCGGTTCCTTCGATGATTTTGTATAAAAACATAACTTCAATTGGCGGCAGGTCATTTTCAATTTCAAAAATTTTACGACGAATTGACGCCTGCAAATTATCCGTATCACTTTCGATAGCATCTAATTTGGTAACCATGTCAGTAACGATTCGAACTTCTTGACCTGTAAAACCTGTTTCTACCAACTCATCAAGTTCGTTAATGGCTTTTCTGGCCTGCTTACAAGCTGCCACACAGCGCGCTACAAATCGAATGTAATCTTCATGAATAACTGTTGGCAAGGTCAGGCGACGTCCAACGATTGTGCCCGCAATATCCTTAGCCTGATTCGCAATGCGATCTTGCATGAGCAATACTTCCAGCAAATCCTGGCGAGATATTGGCATGAACAAACCTTTAGGAAGATTTAAGCGCAACCTTTTTTTCAAGACATCAGCATCTTGTTCCAGGTTAGAAATAAGCTGTTGGCGAAGCTCAACTTCACCCCAGTCTTCATTGATAACTGCATTAAAAAGTGGGATTAACTCAGAAGCACAGGCATAAACTTTTGTCATGTGTGCTTGTAGGGGACTGACTGGCGAACTGCCAAAAATCCCACCCATATAACCACCTCTGGCCATCTTCTTTCTCCACCGGCACTATTGCTCGGAATTAAAGGCATATCACTTAAATTTTGCGCATTGTAATCATTTCGTCACAATAAAAAAGCTTTTTTTTTGCTTTATTTTTAAAATAGTTTTAACGTGTTGATATGACAAACAAAAAACTTAAAAACATTCCTACACTACAAAGCTTAATCAACCAGCTTCTTAGTACCCCGTCAATTAGCTGCACATCAGCCAGTATTGACCAGAGCAACCGAGTCGTCATCGACTTGTTAGCCAACTGGTTTGAATCTATTGGTTTTCGATGCGAAATACAAACCATGCAACACGATAAAAACAAGGCCAACTTAATCGCCACATTAGGCCAGGGAAACAATGGCCTGGTGTTAGCCGGACACACTGATACCGTTCCCATCGATGAAAATCTCTGGAGCGTTGACCCTTTTAAAGTCACCGAAAAAGACGATCGTTTTTATGGCCTCGGAAGTTGCGACATGAAATCTTTCTTCGCCGTCATTATCGAAGCGCTAAAAACCCTCGACCTGGACAAACTCAAACAACCCTTAATTATTCTGGCGACAGCCGATGAAGAAACCAGCATGTCGGGCGCCAAAGCTATTGCTAAAGACGCTAAGCAACTTGGCCTGAACAACGCCCGTTTTGCCGTCATCGGCGAACCAACCAATATGCGACCCATCCGTATGCACAAAGGCATGCTGATGGAAGCCATACAACTAACCGGACAAGCCGGCCATTCCAGCGACCCTGCATTAGGCAATAACGCACTGGAAGCCATGATAAAAGTGATGAACGAATTATTACGCTGG
>JAESSQ010000290.1 GCA_016764035.1 Gammaproteobacteria bacterium | reverse complement strand
GCCTGTTGTTCTTTTACATCGGTGATGGCAGACAGGCCAACATTAAAACGTTCTTTACTTTGTTCTAATTGTTTGCTGATAGCTTTTTTTTCAGCGCCGGCTGTTTCTAATGTATCGTTGGCGGTTAATACTGCGAAATAGGCAGAGGCGACGCGAAGGATAGTGTCTTGTTTAGCCGATTCAAAATCCGCTAGTGCTTGTGCGGCAATGGCGTCACCTCTATTCAGTTCATCGAAGACTGATTTATCGAAGATAACCTGGTTCAGATTGATGGAATAACCGTTATTGTTATTGTCTGAGTCGACGGCGGCTGAGCCTGCCCTATCTATTTCTGTGCGACCTTCCTGTATAAAAGCATTGAAACCAATTTGTGGTAATACCGCAGCCGTGGTTTGTAATGAGGTTTCTATCGTGGCCAAATAGCTTGCGTAGGCTGCCTGAAAAGTTGTGTCGTATTGTTGCGCGAGTTCCATCGCTTCTGTTAAATCGAGTGCGCATGTTGTTGTTGCGCTGCCAAGAAGAAATAAACCGATAACTTTTTGTGAAATTTTTTTCATTATTTTTATTATTGTAATAGGTTAGCTATTTTCTTTGCTGGTGAGCGACGTTAGCGGTATTAGTATGTCGCCATTTTCTGGTCGACGGTTCTGGCCCATTGATCAATACCACCTGACAGGTTAATGATATTTGAGAAACCAGCCTGTTCAAGGTAGTGGCCCACATTTCGGCTGCGAATACCATGGTGGCAGATTAGCACTGTCTCGCGTTTCATGTCGTATGATTCGACTTTAGCAGGTATTTGTGACATGGGAACTAATATGCTGTTATCTAATTTACAGATGTCGTACTCCCAGGGCTGGCGAACATCTAACAGCAAGGGTGGTAGCTCGTCAGGTTTTAACTGGCAGGTTTCTAAATGTTCTTTTAAATGTTGGGCACTAAGTTCACGCATAGGTTGATTTTGGTCGTTTGTTAGAAGCTGAACGCTGGTTCGACGGTTTGAATCATTGGTTCAATGCAGGTTTCAAACAGTTCTTCGGTATCCCAGTTTTTTTGATCTGTTCGAGTCACGCGATAGGCGGTCATTACGGGCGCGTCACCGGCTACTATGAACAATCGGCCATTGGTTTTTAGCAGGTTTTTGTAACTGTCGGGAATGGTCTTCATGGCTGCTGAGATAACAATAACATCGTAGTTACGTTTTTGTTGCCAGGTCTTACTGGCATCGCCAGTGGCCAGATTGACGTTATTAATATTGAGTGTTTGCAGGTGCTTTTGTGCGGCGGTGGTCAAGTCGTTGTTAATGTCCACGCTATCAACATGGCGTCCTAGTTTTGCCAAACAGGCAGTGAGATAGCCGCTGCCTGTACCTATTTCAAGTATCAGGTCATCGGGTTGAATGTCCATCTCTTGAAGAATACGGCCTTCGATTATGGGGTTGGCCATGGTGCACGGTGTGTTTTCGAAACTACCCAGAGGTATACGTGTATCAACGTAAGCGAGGTTTTTATATTGTTCGGGAGCAAAAATTTCACGAGGAACTTCACTAATGACATCCAGCACGCGTGGATTGAGTACATTCCACGGACGAATCTGTTGTTCGACCATATTAAAACGTGCTTTTTCGAAGTCCATAATAATGTCTTCACCAATTGTTTAATAGCAGAAACAGGCATTCTACCCTGAGCAGGTGCAGCGCGGTAGGTTCGATGTTGATAAATAGTAGTCAAGTTCGTCATTACGCGTGGCTAAGACAATTAATTTGGACAAATGTCGTAATGACATGGATGTTGTGTCTTTATTGCTGCCCAGAATCGGGTATCATAGTCGTCTGAGATTTATGATAAAGATTAGGCCAAAAATATGAGTGCAATACCACAAGAATTCCTTGATCGTGCAGCTGAGCTGTCTTCCGATTCCACTAAGCCACTAGATGGTTCCGTAAAAATTTATGTTGAAGGCTCACGTCCAGACATACAGGTGCCGATGCGAGAAATCCATCTTGAAGATACCGCGTCAAATTTCGGTGCAGAAAGAAATCCGCCTATTCCGGTGTACGATACTTCTGGTCCATATACCGACCCAAAAGTGCAGATTGATTTATTAAAAGGCCTGGACGATGTGCGCAGCACGTGGATAGAAGAGCGTAATGATACCGAGGGGCTTGATGGTCCTAGCTCTGATTTTGGTCAGCAGCGTCAAACCGATCCTGCTTTGGCAGATTTGCGCTTTGAGCATATCCGTTCACCGCGACGCGCGAAATCGGGTAAAAACGTTTCGCAAATGCATTACGCCAGACAGGGAATAATTACACCTGAAATGGAATACATCGCGATTCGCGAAAGCATGAGATTACAGGAACTACGTAAAGACCCTGAGTATAATAAAGTAATGATGCAGCATCCAGGACAGTCGTTTGGTGCGAACTTACCGGAGAATATCACGGCAGAATTTGTGCGTGACGAAGTTGCCAGTGGCCGTGCCATTATTCCCGCCAACATCAACCACCCTGAGCTAGAACCGATGATTATCGGTCGTAACTTTTTGGTGAAAATCAACGGTAACCTGGGTAATTCTGCGGTTACATCGAGTATTACCGAAGAAGTCGAAAAAATGGTCTGGGGCATCCGTTGGGGCTCAGACACCATTATGGATTTATCCACCGGTAAAAACATTCACGAAACACGTGAGTGGATTTTGCGTAACTCGCCAGTACCTATTGGTACCGTGCCTATCTACCAGGCATTGGAAAAAGTGGGTGGCGTTGCGGAAGACCTTACCTGGGAAATTTTCAAAGACACATTAATAGAACAGGCCGAGCAGGGTGTGGATTACTTTACCATCCATGCCGGTGTGCGCCTTAAATACGTACCGATGACCGCCAAGCGGGTAACCGGTATCGTTTCTCGTGGTGGTTCTATCATGGCGAAATGGTGTCTTGCGCACCATAAGAAAGTTTTCTCTATACGCATTTTGAAGACATATGCGAGATCATGAAAGCTTATGATGTTTCCTTCTCTTTAGGTGACGGTTTACGCCCTGGTTCATTGGCCGATGCAAACGATGAAGCCCAGTTCGGTGAACTGGAAACTCTGGGTGAACTGACACAAATAGCCTGGCAACACGATGTACAGGTGATGATCGAAGGCCCGGGTCACGTACCTATGCAGATGATCAAAGAAAACATGGATAAAGAACTGGAAGATTGTTATGAGGCACCGTTCTATACATTAGGTCCGTTAACAACTGACATCGCGCCAGGCTATGATCATATAACCTCAGGTATCGGCGCCGCGCAGATTGGTTGGTACGGCTGCGCCATGTTGTGTTATGTAACCCCGAAAGAGCATTTGGGCTTACCTAATAAAGAAGATGTGCGTGTCGGCATTATTACCTACAAAATTTCAGCGCATGCAGCCGATCTTGCTAAAGGTCACCCCGGTGCGCAGATACGTGATAACGCTATGTCAAAAGCCCGTTTTGAATTTAGATGGGAAGATCAATTCCGTTTAGCGTTGGATCCAGAGCGCGCACGTTCATACCATGATGAAACTATGCCTAAAGATGCGCATAAAGTGGCGCATTTCTGTTCGATGTGTGGACCTAAGTTTTGCAGCATGAAAATCTCGCAGGATGTGCGTGAATATGCGGCGAAAGAAGGTATCGGAAAAATTGAGATTGCTTTTGATAAAGGTATGAAAGAAAAGGCTGAGGAATTTAAAAAAGCAGGCTCAGAAATATATAGCAAAGCTTAATATTGTCAGCACTGATGAGACCAAACGAATCTCATCATTTTTTTGTGGTCGGTTATGAAAATTTTATGGGAATGGGTGTTTGGTTAAAAATAAATATACTAGAGGTGTTGTGCTTGAGCCGTAGTTGTAACATATAGTCAGCCCTGTTTTAGAAGATTTCATTTATCTATGCGTTAGAAATACAAAATGGAATTAAATTTTACAATTTATATAATTATTTGGACTATTTTAGCTGGTGTTTTTT
>JAESSQ010000289.1 GCA_016764035.1 Gammaproteobacteria bacterium | reverse complement strand
GCTTATTTTATCGGTAGCAGGGATGATTTTCGCACCTGCTCTGGTTTATTTATTCGCGCCTGGCTTCGCCGCTAACGCCGGACAACTGCAACTTACTACTGAACTTCTGCGCATCACTTTTCCTTACATATTTTTCATTGCGCTGGTGGCCTTTGCCGGCGGCATCTTAAACAGTCACCACCAATTTGCTATTCCTGCGTTTACCCCAGTACTGCTAAATATCTGTATGATTGCCTCGGTATTTTTCCTGGCACCTTATTTTGACCAACCTCTGATGGCGCTTGCCTGGGGCGTTGCCGTTGCTGGTGTCCTACAACTGTTCTTACAATTCCCCTCGCTTATCAAACTTGGCCTGATGCCTGCACCGAAAATAAAACGTGGCCACGAAGGCGTAAAAAAAATACTGCGACTAATGATCCCTGCCATTTTTGGCTCATCGGTTGCACAAATTAACTTGTTACTGGATACGATTATCGCCTCGTTTTTAGTAACTGGCAGCGTAACCTGGTTATATTATTCTGACCGTTTACTCGAATTTCCCTTAGGCGTGCTAGGCATTGCCATCGCTACCGTCATACTTCCTACACTGTCAAGGCAACATGCCCGTGCATCCACCGAACAGTTTAATCAAACGCTCAACTGGGCATTACGCCTAGTCACATTAATTTCCATACCCGCAGGTGTCGGATTATTTATTCTTGCTGGACCCATACTGGCATCACTGTTTGAATATGGAAAATTCACCGCGCATGACACGTATTTTTCCAGCTTGAGCTTAATGGCTTACATGCTCGGCCTACCTGCATTAATTGCTATCAAAATATTAGCACCGGGTTTTTACGCCAGACAAGATACGCGCACACCGGTACGCATTGGCATTATTTCCATGGTAAGTAACATGGTTTTAAATATCGCCTTTGTGGTACCACTGGTTTTAATGGACTATCAGGCGCCGCATGTCGGCCTTGCTCTGGCAACCAGCCTCTCTGCCTATGTTAATGCCACACTTTTATATGTCGCGCTGCGCAATCAATCTATATACACGCCGCAGGACGGTTGGGTAGCGTGGATATTTCGCATATTTATCGCCACACTGGCAATGGCGGTAGTTATAATCTGGTTAAATCCTGACACAATTCAGTGGAGCCAATGGCCTTTGCAAGAACGATTACTCAACCTGATGATGATTATCCTTTCAGGGGCAGGCGTCTACTTTATACTACTCTGGCTGCAGGGATTACGCCCCGCCCAACTTAAACCCTAACCCCTATATAGGATGACAAATCTAGAGCACGCCATTTATGCACCTGATAAATGTTAAAATATCCTCATCACCAATAAGGTGACATCGAAATTTTAACATTCACCATGCACATCAAGCGCTTACACTTATTTCGCAACCCTATATAGGGACTTGGGTTAAACAATCGACATGAACATAATTCGCGGCATCTACAATATTCATAAGCACCACCAAAACGGTGTTCTTACCATCGGTAATTTTGATGGTTTGCATATCGGCCATCAAAAATTATTAGAAAAAATGCATGCAGAAGCGCAACGATTAAACACCCATAGTTGCCTGATGACCTTCGAGCCACTGCCACATGAATATTTTACGCAAGGCAAAACAGGGCCTGCACGCATTATGAATCGCAGTGAAAAAATGCGGGTTATGAATAACTTTTCACCGTCGCTTCGCCCTGACAACCTGCTGTTTTTAAATTTCAATACTGCTTTATCTAAAATGAGCGCAGTCGACTTTATCGAAAAAATACTCGTTGAAAAGCTTAAAATAAAGAGCATTATCATTGGCGATGATTTTCACTTTGGCCGTGACCGCAAAGGCGACTTTTCCCTGCTTCAGGAATACGGAGAAAAACATCACTTTTCTGTAATAAAAATGAAAGCACACTGTATCGAAAATCAACGATTCAGTAGCTCACTAATTCGCCAGGCTCTGACCAATGACCAGCTAGCCCAGGCCGATAAAATGCTGGGTCGTCGTTATACTATCTGCGGTCATGTCAATCATGGTGAAAAGCGCGGCCGAAGCATCGGTTTCCCAACCGCAAATATTCTTTTAAGACGCTTGCAAACGCCACTTCATGGCGTATATTCTGTTACCATGCACAGCCAGAAATATGGTGATATTGTGGGCGTTGCCAACCTGGGTCGTCGACCAACAGTAAATGGCGAACGCGTTCAGCTGGAAGTGCATCTGTTTGATTTTGATGCGTCATTGTATGGCGAACACGTATGCGTTTCCTTCCAGCATAAAATACGCAACGAAATGAAGTTTGAATCTTTTGACGATTTAAAGAAACAGATAAAAGCTGACTGCGAGCAAGCTAAACAATGGTTAGCTGCTGGCAAATAACCCATTTTTATTAGACCCTACTATTAGCGCATAACAAATAAAATTTTTCGAATGACCGATTACAAAGCAAGCCTTAACTTACCCAGTACTGATTTTCCCATGCGCGGCAATTTAGCCAATCGCGAACCGGAAATGCTTAAACAATGGCAGGCATCAGGGCTGTACCAGAAAATTCGCCAAGTCAGCGACGGCCGCCCTACCTTTGTCTTACATGATGGCCCGCCGTACGCTAATGGCAGCATTCACATCGGTCACGCGGTTAATAAAATCTTAAAAGACATTATCGTTAAAAGCCACACCATCGAAGGCTATGACGCACGTTATGTACCGGGCTGGGATTGTCACGGCCTGCCCATCGAACTGATGGTGGAGAAAAAAATTGGCAAGGCCGGCAATAAAGTCGACGCTAAAACCTTTCGTAAAAAATGCCGTGAATACGCCGCCAAACAGGTCGACGGTCAACGCAAAGACTTTATCCGCTTAGGTATATTGGGCGACTGGGAAAAACCTTACCTCACCATGGACTACCAGTTCGAAGCGGACATTGTTCGCAGCCTGGGCACCATTATAGAAAAAGGCCACCTGCACCAGGGCAGCAAACCCGTACACTGGTGCTTAGATTGCGGCTCTGCGCTTGCCGAAGCCGAAGTTGAATACCAGGACAAAGAATCCCCTGCTATTGATGTAATGTTCACTGCGGTCAACGACAGTGAATTCGAAAAAGCGTTCGGCACCAAAGAGGGCTCAGGAAATATTGCAGCAGTCATCTGGACAACCACACCGTGGACGTTACCTGCCAATCAGGCCGTCGCCTTTCACCCGGATTTCGACTACGTATTAATTCAGGTCGAAACATCATCTGGCCCGGCTCGAATTATTCTAGAAAGCTCCCTGGCGCAGAGCGCACTTGATCGCTATGGCTTTAACGACACACAAATACTTGCCAGCTGTCAGGGACAAGTACTGGAAAACTTACTGGTCAAACATCCGCTCTACGACAAACAAGTACCTATTATTTTAGGTGAGCACGTGACCACCGAAGCAGGCACAGGTAGCGTTCATACAGCTCCCGGCCATGGTCAGGATGACTTTATTGTCGGTAATAAATATGGGCTAGAAGTGTACAACCCGGTGGCTGGCAATGGCGTTTTCCTACCCGATACCGAATTATTTGCTGGCAAACATGTAAACAAAGTTAATCCGGAAATTATCGACCTTTTAGAGAATAATCAAGTGCTGCTGAAACACACAAAGATGCAGCACAGTTACCCCTGTTGCTGGCGCCATAAAACGCCGATAATTTTTCGCGCCACGCCGCAATGGTTTATCAGCATGACCCAAAATGGCCTGCGCGATGCAGCGATGAAAGAGATTGAACAGACCCAGTGGATGCCGGATTGGGGCAAGGCACGGATTGAAGACATGGTCACTAACCGTCCGGACTGGTGTATTTCACGCCAGCG
>JAESSQ010000288.1 GCA_016764035.1 Gammaproteobacteria bacterium | reverse complement strand
CTCCTTCCTTATTTTTTTCCTGACTTTTTGCTTTGCCTGTTTCCCGGTTTTTATCCTGGTTTTGGCTAGGCTGCTCCTTTTTATCAAAGCGGCGAATTTTCAGAGCTTGCCCCATGACGCGAACGGATTTTAAATCTTGGAAGGTATCCTTGGGCATACCCTCGGGTAGATCCACCGTGCTGTAGTCGCTCTGAATGTCGATATGGCCTATATGCTCTGAATCCAAACCCGCTTCATTGGCAATGGCACCGACGATATTACCCGGCTTAACCTCGTGGTCGTGCCCGACTTCAATACGGTAACGCTGCATACCTTCATCCAGTGCTGTATCTCTAGGCTTATGTTCGCGTCTTGGTGCACGTTCACTTCTATCTGATCGGTCACGCCCAGGTCTATCACGTCTCGGACGATCTCGATTACCGCGATCATCCCTATCCCAGTCTTCACGATTTTTTTGTTTTCTTGGCGGCTTATTACTCAACAGAAAGTCATTGCCACCTTGCAAGCGTTTGGCTAAAGCCGCTGCAATTTCCAGTGCGGGTATATTGTGCTCTTGCTGATATTGTTCAACTAACTGAGTAAACAAAGTTAAATCTTCACTGGCAAGCGTTTCGGTGATGTTCTGTTTAAACTTATCGATACGTTTGTCATTAATAATTTCTGTGGAAGGCAGTTCCATCATCTCAATCTTCTGCCGGGTTGCCCGCTCGATCGAATTTAACATACGCTTTTCACGTGGCGCGACGAATAAAATAGCGTCACCTTTTCTACCTGCACGACCTGTGCGCCCGATACGATGCACGTAAGATTCGGTATCATGCGGTACGTCATAGTTAATGACATGACTGATACGCTCAACATCAAGCCCACGCGCAGCAACATCGGTAGCAACAACGATATCCACCTTACCATTCTTTAAATTTTGAATGGTACGCTCACGTTGATTTTGTGCGATGTCGCCATTTAATGCCGCTGACGAATAACCGCGTGCAGAAAGTTTATCCGACAATTCAACCGTTGAGTTTTTAGTACGCACGAAGATAATAATGGCACCAAATTCTTCTGCTTCCAGAATTCGGGTTAAAGCATCCAGTTTATGCACACCACTTACCGGCCAGAACCGTTGACGAATGGTGTCGATGGTCGCTGTTTTAGATTTGATGGTAACTTGTTCAGGGTTGTTCAAATAATTGGTCGCGATACGTCGAATCTGCGATGGCATAGTCGCCGAAAACAGCGCTATTTGTCTGTCATCCGGTGTTTGTTCAAGTATCCATTCGACATCATCAATGAAACCCATACGCAACATTTCATCGGCTTCATCCAGTACCAGTGCACGCAAACCACCAAGTTTCAAGGTACCTTTACGGATATGATCCATCACCCTGCCAGGGGTACCGACGACCACATGCACACCACGTTTCAAGGCACGAATCTGTCCGCTGTAATCAGCGCCGCCATAAACCGGCAACACATGAAAACCTTTCATGTAGGTTGCGTATTTTTGAAATGCCTCAGCCACCTGAATCGCCAGCTCACGCGTTGGCGCTAATACTAGTAACTGAGGATCTTTCTGCTTCATATCCATGTTCGAGATTAACGGCAATGCAAACGCCGCCGTTTTACCGGTGCCTGTTTGCGCCTGACCGATAATATCTCGACCGTCGAGTAATAATGGAATGGCTTGTTCCTGAATGGGAGACGGTGATTCATAACCAATCTCATTCAAGATTTTAAGAATTGACTTGTTTAAATTTAAATCATCGAACGTACTTGACACGCCAGTGTCTGTATCTGTGCTCATGTAATTACCTAACTGTAAATGGAAGACTAAATCGTCATGCTTAACCTGTGCTACTCACAGTGTTAACCGCTTAGCCCTACCACTCCTTCGCACCACCCACAGGTGGTTCAGTTTGGAGAATTTGAGCTTTTATCTGACGAGCCGTACATAGTAACCGTTTATTAGAATATAAGCAAAACTGAATGTATTGCTACCCATGAGTACACGTTTCGAACTTAAATCATACTTGCCGGTCTACGGTATCATCGTAAACATCTACGGGTACTGCCATGAAAATATTCTTGTCGAGCGCGCTGCTTATTTTATTGTTACCGTCTTTAACCAGCGCTAACGATTTAACTGATCCGGCTTATGGATTATGGGGGATTGGCGTCGTTAACCGTAATCTCAATTACAAAGAAACCGAAAGTGAAACCAGTATCGCACCCTTTATTTTTGGCGGTTATGGCGCGGTCTCTATCGAAGCTAATCGCGCCGCTATAAACGTCTACAAAAATGGTACTTTTTTCGCTTCCGTTGTCGGACAATTACGTACCCACCAGTTTCGAGATGCCAACGACAATCCTGCCTTTGCCAGCCTGGGTGACAGGGATCAGGCAATCGAACTAGGTGCACAGATTGGTGCACGATTGCCCGCTGGATTTTTTACACGCCTGGCTCTGTTGCAAGATGTCTCCGGTGCACACGAAAGTCATGAATGGGATTTACAATTGTATCGGCGCGACACACTTGGCAAAATACGTTTGTTAACATCCGTTGGTATCCAATACCAGGATAAACGACTAGTTAATTATTATTACGGCACGCCAACATATCAGCCCGGAAATGCCTTCGCTGCCGAATTAGAGTTGATAGCAACCTATCCTGTCGGTAACTGGGGTATATTTGCCGGTACACGATCATACATTTTTGACAGCGAAGTTAATAATAGCCCACTCGTTGATAACAATAAAATCATTCAATTATTTGCTGGAGTAGGTTATTATTTTTAAACCCATAAAACATAAGCACAGTAAAAAAACATGACCACAGAAACACAAACTAACGCTCAACCAATAGCCAAAGTAATATACATACTATTGATAGTCAGCACGATTATCGGCATCACTGGCGTAATTGCACTGATTATGGCTTATGTGAACAGGGATGATTCAACAGACTGGATACAAACGCATTACCGATTTCAGATTCGTACCTGCTGGATAGGGCTTTTGTATATCACACTCGGCGTTATTACTTTTAACATAATGGTGGGTTATTTCATTTTGTTATTCACTTTTTTCTGGCTGGTTATCCGTTGTGCCAAAGGCTTAAAACAACTGGTGAATAACCAGGCAGTAAACAATGTCGAAAGCTGGTTTCTTACCTGATGTTATTCTTACTTTTACTTACCTGTCATTTCGACCACAGGGAGAAATCTTACGGGATTGGTATACAAGATCTCTCCCTATGGTCGAGAAGACAGTTGCTTCGGCGATTCAATAATAATTGACGATTTTCCCAATATGCCAGATAACAAACAACTCGTACATCGCGACCATTCGCCTTCAGTTAAAAAGTCAAATCTAAGTATTATCGCAAACGATATGAGCAGCCCACTCAATGTTGGCAGTTTGTTTCGCCTCTGTGATGCACTTGGTCTTTATAAGTTATATTTGTGTGGTAACACGGCCACATTACCAAACTCCAAGATTAACAAGACTTCTCGTTCGACAGAGAAATATGTTGATTATGAATACTACGAAAACGCAGAACAACTGATAAACAAATTAAAAACTGAAGACACCTTCATCATCTCACTTGAAATTACGTCCACAAGTATTGCAATAGACTCCGCCATATTTCAAAACTTATTGAAACCTAAAGCTCCAACCTGCCTCATACTCGGCTCGGAGAATACCGGAATCAACAAAACGCTATTATCACTATCAGATGTAACAACACACATTCCAATGCACGGCAAAAATTCATCGATGAACGTAATCTCTGCTGCTAGTATTGCCTGTTATGAAATAATACAAAATTTATAAATGTTTTCACTAACATTTCTTTCAATCCATTTCTTTTCAGTGCTGCGATAATAATTAATGAAAATCGCTAAGAACACCAGCTAAATTCTATCTGGATTGCCGCTTTGACAACGACTCATACATTGCTGCTGAAACCACGATAGCGCCGCCAATAATTACATTCAATTCCAGCCACTCACCCAAGATTAATGCTGCAAATACAGTTGCATAAACAACTTGTACACAAGCGATCAGACTCGCTGTTTTTGCCTTTAAATGTAACAGGCCATAAGCAAACAAGGTGTGTGGCAATGCCGTAAACATAACCCCCAATAGCAGCAATAACCACAGCTGGTTATTTTCCATACTGATTACATTAGCATCATGAAAAACAAACAAAACCAGTGCTACGACTAACGTCTGATACAACAACGCATGACTCGCTGAATAAGCAGAGAAGTATCGTCGCTGCATTATATTGCGTAATGCTATCATCAGCGCAGAAAAAACACCGAAGGCGATACCTAGCGCGGTTGTATTATCCAGAGAAAAATCTGGCACGATTAAATAAATACCAAACAACACAGCTATCGAAATGATGATGTCCGAACGATGAGGCTTGTCACCGTGAAACAATGGCTCGAGAAAAACGGTTATGACAGGATAGGTATATAACGCGATAACGCCAATGGCCACCGACGACACTTGCATAGCGTAGAAATACGTTACCCAGTGTACCGCTAATAAAACACCGAGTATGGCTGCCATGAAATAATCTCGTAGGCCATCAAGTGTGTAGCTTTGTTTTTTATAAGCAAGATAAAGCGCAATAACCATACAGGCAATAACACTACGATAAAAAGTAATGTCTAATGCCGTTAGTGATAATAACTTTGAAAATAATGCGGTAAAACCAAAAATCAATACCGCGACATGAACGGACAGTAATCCTTCTTTATGATGTTGCATAACCAGGCGATTAAGTGATTATTTAACAGCTTTCAATAAGGTAAATTTATTATTACTTGCGACCACGTCGCAGTTACCAAAAATCGTTTTAAGCTTTGCATGGTAGGCTAAATGCCTGTTAGCGACAACCCACAGCTCACCTTTAACGGCTAATTTTTCTTTTGATTCAGAGAACATCTGCCAGGCAACATTATCGGTAATCGCATTGTTCTGATGAAAAGGTGGATTACATAATATTAACGACACGCTATTGTCTTCAACGCCTTGCAAACAATCTGTCTGTAAAAATTCTGCTTCGCGCGTATCATCAAACACAGAAGCCAAATTACTAATAGCCGATTCAACCGCCATATACGATTCATCCGTAAACAGTAATTTCGCTGTCGGATTTTTTATTGCAGCCATCACGCCAAGCACGCCATTACCACATCCCAAATCAACAATCGTTTTATACGTTTCATCAACGGGTAAATTCTCTATGAAAAATCGGGCACCTATATCAAGTTTGTCCTGCGAAAAAATAGCCGCATGATTACTTACTTCAAGGTCAACATCATCTAATTTATAAGGCAAGGTGTACGACGTTGGATACGGACTTTCTAAAATCGCTAAGTCTTCATCTACTTGACTAAATATCAGCCGTGATTTTTTACGTGCTAACGATGTTTTTGTTGTGCCAATAATTTTTTCAAATAATGCCATGGTCGACATATGAATGTTTTTTGTCATACCGGCAGCGATAATTTTTGTTGCATTGTTTAACGCAGGGCGAATACGGCACAACTGATCTTCCAGCATCGCCAAGCTTTTGGGCAGCTTAATGATAACGACATCATATTTATCCGTCACCATATCACCAGGGTTATCCAGACTGTTACATAGTTTTATGTCATCTTCATCAATTGCATTATTCTGTGAATTTAATGCGATCCCCTGTACTGAAAGATACGAATCAATCATTACGATAGGTTTATATTTGCTTAACGAAACAGATAAGCCGCCAAAACTGTCGTTAACAATTAATAGCGAAACATTCTCGGTGAGTAATTTATTTTCGTCGAGATGCTGCAACACATATTCATCTGCTGCATCCCATGCTCGTAAGCTTTCTTTTTTATTTATTGGAAAACGTTGCAGCTGATAACGACCAAATGCTGTTTCTAATGACGTATTTAATTGTTCCATAACCATGCGGCGCCTCTAACACCAGACGAGTCACCATATTGTGGTGAAACTAATTTTGTATTAACCATATCAGAAAACACGTAGTCTCCCCAGATGGCTGGTACGTTTTTATATAACCTTTTTATATTACCCATACCACCACCTAATACAATGACATCAGGGTCTAAAATATTAATGACATGCGCCAGGCTTTTTGCCAGTCGATGCTCATAACGTTGTAATGATTCGTCTGCGTCTTCGTCGCCAAAACGTGCTTTGACTTCAAGAGTTTGCGTATCATAAATTACATTATTGTGCAGCTCATGATCGCGCACTAAACCCGGACCTGACAACCAGGTTTCTATACAACCTTGTTTGCCGCAATAACATTCTGGTCCAGGTAACTCTACATCTTCAGGCCAGGGCAAGGCATTATGCCCCCACTCCCCTGCTATCGCGTTAGACCCAATCAGCAGTTTTTTATCGATAACGATGCCGGCTCCAGTTCCGGTACCGATTATCACGCCAAAGACGACCGAATCATCTTTGGCAACACCGTCAGTTGCTTCTGAAAGTACAAAACAATTTGCATCATTAGCAATACGAATATCTCGCTGCAATAACGCCTGTAAATCATCAAACACAGCTTGGCCATTCATACAGGTGGAATTGGAATTTCTTAAAAGGCCGGTAGCAGGTGATATAGAGCCAGGCGTACAGATACCGATACTGCCCTTCTCACCGGCATCGATTTCGATTACCTTTATTAGCTCTGCAATAGTTTGCAATGTAGCTTTATAATCACCTTGCGGCGTAGCGATACGGTGGCGAGATAGTTCTTCGCCTGATTCCGAAAGAGCAATGCCTTCAATCTTTGTCCCACCCAAGTCTATGCCAATGCGCATTATGAAAAATCATTCAAGAATAAAGTGAAGGCCATAATACCATTGTCATCTCGACTAACGAATACCATTGTCATCTCGACCAACGGGAGAGATCTTATACAGCGGCATTTAAGATCTCTCCCGTTGCTCGAGATGACAGTAAAATTACTGAAGCACAAGTTAATTGTTGTTTAATCTTTTGGATTGCCAATAAATCTCATCCTCACCTTCATATTTGCTGATAGCTCGTGCCAGAACAAACAAATAATCGGACAAGCGATTTATATAGGCCATTAAATCTTTACCTAACGCTTGTTGCCGGTTTAAGGATACAAGCGACCTCTCAGCTCTACGACAAACCGCCCTCGCCACATGACAATGCGAAGCCGCTAAACCACCACCCGGTAAAATAAATTCTTTCAGTGGTGTAAGCGACTGATTTAAT